>JAHFGO010000022.1 GCA_023247385.1 Candidatus Omnitrophota bacterium
CCCGTAAGTCCTATCTCTCCCCTTTTTTGACATAGGAGAAAGAGCAAATGATAACCATAGAACGCTTTTATGAAATCCTTAACACAGCAAAAACGCCGATAGAGGCGCTGGCTGATATCAAAGCGGAATTAGAACCAGAGGAATAATGAGGTAACAGATGATACACGATTACGAAAAAGATAAATGCGAGTTATGCGGCTCAGAGGCCCATACGATGTCAGTCTTGATAAGAGGCGTATGGACTAAGATCTGTAAAATTTGTTACGCCTCTTTTGCAATAGAACCACAGGAGGTGCCAAGTGGCAGCAGCGTATAGATACATATGTTCAATTTTGACACTAGACGAACTCTTTAAGGTCAGAGACGCTCTCGTGATTCTGAAAACATACGGCATGTCTGATATCTTCATCGAGCAGGAAGTAAACGCGGAACTCGAAAGGAGAACCGTATGAATTATCGGCAAGGTGAAGTGTTGATACTTGATAAGAAGACTGCCAAGAAGCGATTCGACATAGATCTGGACAATGTAGATCTTAAAAATATGCCAGTCGTACCTGACAATATAATCCGTGAAGGCGAACAGTCGGGACATAAGCACGAGGTTGAAGGCGGCCAGCTCCATATGTTCGGAGAGAATAAAGACCAAGGCATGGTATTAAATTCCAAAACAGGAGCTAGCGTTTCTCATCCGGAGCATAATACGGTCAAAGTTCCGCCTGGTAAACATGCTATCGTTATTCAAAAGGAATATGACGAAAAGAAAGATAAGAAAGTAAAGGATTAACATGAGCTATTGGAGAATCGGGGATTCCAAAGGCGGGTTTTTCGGCCATTCCAATTATAAAACGGCAAGCGACGAGATCGCAGATGGCTCGTTAATAGCCCGCGATGGTAACAAGAAAGTTATAGTCCGCTTGCAGAATGGACAAATTACAAGCGAGCGCTGCATTATAAACGGCAATACCGAATATCTATGCCATTACGGCAATGTATCCAAGCGTAAAGGGCATTATTATCTCAATTACCGTGACGGATCGGCAAGACAGCTCGATGGATTATCCAGACGATGGGATGAGGATTTATTCGGCTATAAAGGCGCCTGCCACAGTTTTTATCGTAGAGGCAGACTCATGTGGCAGAAGTTCTGGTACTCGAATGGTCATCTTGCCTATCACTGGAATTGTAGGAAAGAGAGTCGTCATTATCTATTTATTAAAGACCCTTCTGGCAATCCCCTCTTTGAATTCAAGGGATTAGAAGGCCCTGCAACCATTAAATTCAAAGAAGGCGGATCTTTTCAGTCTAAAGAAATTATCCTAAGAGACGAGCTCAATACCCGAAAGATAACGCTTGGCAGCATAATTTTTCACGCGCAACAGGACATCTCAAAGCACGGTCATTATGAAATGAAGCGGTGGAAAAACAAACGCTTATATTTTGCCGGCACCACGAAGAATAATCAAAGAGTCGGCAAATGGTATGAAGACGGCAAGATTTATTACTACGAACGTGGCGTAAGGGTCCCTCGAAAGCTTTATGAGACGCCTGTCGACAAGATAGATCCAAGATGGGTTTTATCTCTAGATAACGCGCAATTACGAGGTGCACTTATCACCAAGATAGGCGTTAACCGCATCGTAGAGAAGTTAAAAGGAAAAATTATCCACCGGGATAAAGATATGGAACTGGTATCCATTCCTATGAAACCGGCCAAAGATATCGAGAAAGAATTTAGATTTGACATAGAAAGAGGCCGCATGAGCACCGATAGAGAACTTCGAGTGCTTAAAGTCGTATGTCCATCGACCAAGACAAATTATTTCCTTCAGGTGCCGCCCGAAGTGACCGAGTGCGAACAGGCGCGCCAATGGACATTCGGGATTCCTTTGGAATCTAAAGAAAGAATCAAATTCGCAGTAGAGACTTAAAAGGAGGTGAAAAGAAAGTGATAAATCCTGATACGCTTAAGAGACTGGCTAAAGGCGTCGATGATGAACGCACGAATCTTATGTGCATTCATATTAAAGATACCTATGCCGAGGTTACGGACGGAAAGATACTGGTTCGAGAGACCGTATCGAAAGAGGCTCAGAAAGAAGCGTATCTTGAGCCAAAGACATTCCAGCCGGTTGAAGTCAAATATCCCGATACCAACACTTATGTCTCGACTAATAAAGCTAAGCCAACGCTGTACAAAATAGGCTTGGCCCCGGATGTCTTGAAAAAGTTCCTATCCGTAATGCCGAAAGATGTAACTCAAATAAACTTCGAGATTAAAGGCGCTAACGCCCCTATATATTTCGAGTGCGGCAAGGTAGAGGGCCTGATCATGCCGATGACAGTCGAAGAAATTAATAAGCCGGCTGTAGCGGTACAAGAAGAAGCGAAAGAAACAGCGAAAGACAAGCGCAGCATAGCCAAGATTACGGTCTTGTATAACGATGGCGAAGAGGAAGCTCTTGATACGACCACCGAAGAAGCTCAAGCAGAACCGGCGAAAGAACCTGCGAAGGAACCAGCGAAAGAGGCAGCGAAACCAACTCCGCTCGGTCAGGAGATGACAAAGATTTACAAGGATCCGGCCAAGGTATTTGAAAAGCCGGAAGAGAAGAAAAAGTCTACTCTCCCCTGGCTGAACAATAGCAAGAAGAAAGACGAGCCGGTAGTCTTAGAGGCGAATCTGCTGTAATTACCAATACCATTAGTATTTCAGAAGTGTTTATCAACTTTAATATGTAAAAGGAGAGGTTATGGCATATGGTCTGAAGGTAATAGACACAAAAGAAGGCATTACCTTCGATTGCAAGCGCGAGAATATGGCAGGCAAGAAAGAGTTCATCGAGCCTATAGGTTACGCGCCCAATGGGAAGGCAGTCACAAAGAAGCAGCTTGATTTAACGACCGGTGCGCCAGTCCAATATACTTTCAAGTATGTTGATGAAGACGGAAAGACGTTTGAAAAGAGTGAGATCACCTGGAAGATAGGCGATCAGGTCGTCTCCCCTATCGAGATGACTTCGGTCTTTGAAATAAAGACCTACCGACCGGTAATAGAGTTCACGGATAGATTCGTAATCGAAAAGTATTATGAACTTTCAGCTGATATGGGTCCGTCTTCTAAAGGAAAGAGGAAAATTCCTGACAGCGAGCGCGAACGAATACGGATCTCTAACCTCATGGGCATGCGTAAGCTTTGGGAGAAACTCATAAAGGAAGGCTCTGTTGGAGGCGGTAACTTCAACGGATCCAGCGGCAATTTCAAGCCAGGCATGGCGTTTATAAGGGCAATCAAGGTTAATGGCAATAAATGGGGCTTGGAGCTCGGCGTATTCAAAGAGGAGAAGATATTCGAATTTCTTCAGGAAGGCACCCCGCATGCTGCTGCGGCTATGATACCGCAAGGCGCTGCCAAGAAACTTGAAGCCAACTTCTTCTCATTCCTAAAGCGAAGCACTATGGACATCCGGGAAATAGATGCTAACTTCATCGGATTCAGGGTGGAGGCATAATGCAAACCACGCGAGAAACCTGCAAGAGATGCAAAGGAACCGGCATCGAGTGGGTCATGCTCGGTGAGGAGCCCGAAAAAGACGTATGTTCAGTGTGTGATGGCACTGGTGTGGTCGATATCGACGAAGACGCTGGCCCATGTTTCGTTGACGACAGTCAGCAGTTAGGGGACTAATGAAAATTGTCCGGCGCAGAGCCGACAAAAATGATGACATTTGTCATACAAAATGACGACAAAATGCCGTCAAAAAAATCTACAAAGTATCGCTTTACTTGATGGCAATGGCTTTCTAAGATTGAATGAGAGGCAACTAACTTTGGCGAGGGAACCCTATGGAGCCGTGTGGCAAGACCCACCCATTGACGTGCCTATAAAGTATCACGGCCTGCTGTATGTGAAACCGTTTACCCCGCTTGGCGAATGGTGGAGCATAAGGCGAGCATGAGGGTCATGTTCTAGACAGCTTAAACGACCTACGCTCGGCACTCTGGGTTCCCTTACCAAACAAAGGAGGAAAATGTGGAAAGCAAAGTATTGGCAACAGTATCAGATTTAAAGTTCGATTCTAAGGCGACGCTGTCAAACGATCAGAAAAAGGCGTTCGTCCATATCGTCGAGGAAGAGTTTCACAACAAGCGAACTCTTTACTCGCGGATGAAAGCAGAAAAGAGAGAACAGCTCTTAGACGAGTATCGCAGCAAGGTAGGATACGAAAAGCTGAAAAGCGACATAGAGACCGCGAAGGCAAAGGTTGACCTGGCTCAGGAAGCATTAAAAGCCGTCGGCCTTGAGGAAGATGGTTCGATAAAGATATACTCGGACTATGACCTCAAGAGGATCGCTGTTTCTGCCCGTAAGGGTTACGAGCGCGTGAAAAATCTGATGGAAGCGATTGACGAGGACGCAGATGGCCAGACAAAGAAGGCCAAGGTTATAGCCTGCATCTGGCTTGCCAGGACGTATGCGGAGGCATGCATAATCCTTAAGGACGTATTGGGCAATAACCTGATTCCGTCCATCAAGAAAGAGGAATTGAAATAACTCGGCGAATGGGAGATTGATAGAGGACCCTCGTGACCTTCGTCCCACTTGTTTACTTCAATGCGAACACAGTGCTTGGTAGGCCCTAAAGGACGGATAAACAATAGGCTCCTTGGCGTGCATCGCCCAATCTCCCATTTACCACCAACAAAGAAAGGAAATTCTAAGATGGATGATCTAAAAATAGAAGTCAGCCGGATGCATAAGCTCGAAGGCGCAGGTTCGACAAAAGCCTTCTGCGACATATCAATAGCAGACAGCTTTATGGTCCGAGGCATTCGCATAGTCGAGGGTAAAGACGGCCTATTCGTATGTATGCCTAGAGAAGAAGGTAAAGACGGCAAATGGTACAACACGGTTATACCGCTAAAGCGTGAAGTAAAAGATACTGTCGAGAGAATTGTTTTGGAGGCTTACGGATCATGAAACTTGCCGAGTTCAGCGATAGCTTATTTCGACAGATATCAAAAGAAGAACGAGACCTCGAATTGCCGGTAATAAAAGCATTTATAACCTTGCAATGCAATCGAGGCAAACAAATCGTCATTCATAAATGGGAGTATACAAACAATAATGCTAATTTCCAAAGGCGACCGTCAGGCTTTTCCGGAGCTTCGAGGTGATATCAGAGCTATGCGGTATCCGGCTTATGTCGAGGCAAAATGTGATGGTGAGCTCAACTGGTTTAAGCCCGATAAAGAATACCCTTATCTCATAAATAAATCCGGGAAGATTCGCTACTCTTTCCCTATCACGGAAGAATTGTCTCATATAAAACATAGGCTGCTTGGCGAACTTTATTGGGGAGACGGTAAAGCGGGAGCTCTCTACGAGCTTCTTAAACATCAGACCGATAATGAGCTTAAACTCATGGTCTTCGATGTGGATATACCGGGAATATATCTCGAAAGAAGGATGTGGCTTACTAAACACATCTCCCCCACGCCACATGTCAAAATCGTAGATGCATCTAAAGCCATGACGAAGGCTGATGTTGAGCGTAACTATGATTATTATGTAGAACGCTTACATTATGAAGGCATCGTCGTAAAGAGCGGCGATTCCCGCCTTATCATGGGCGTATGCCCCTGGGTCAAGATAAAGAAAAAAGAGACCTCAGATTTGCCTGTCGCGTATATTGACCCGACACTCGAACGAATCGATGTATGGGTTCAGCTTTCCGACGATAACCGTTTTGGTAAGATGTGCGGCGTTAAGGTTATGAATAAGGTTAAGGCAACGCTCAAAGTAGGCGACATCGTCGAGATCGAGCACCAGGGAATATTAAGTCAAGGCGGATTGCGTCATCCAGTTTTTTTGAGAATACGGGAGGATAAATGCGCACCAGTAAGGTAACCAACGAACACTTGAAAGAAGTACGACAGGAAGTAATCAATCAAGGCTGCACGCCGGATTCCTTCAATATTCAAAAATATCTAAAGTCAGAAGGAATTGAACTCGATGACTCTACAATACGGGGCCGGTTCGCCGCCATGGGCGAGCCTCTGTCGGGGGAAAAAGGCATAACGGCCACGAAAACGCCTGCCTTCGAGATAGGCGATACGGTTGAGAGCGAGTCCAGTAATTATAAAATTACTACAACAGGATGGCAAGGTGAAGTTGTCGATATCAAATCGGATACAATCGTAGTAAAGGGCCCGGGCCTTATAGACCCGGTCGTAGTTCCCATGGCCCATTTTAAGAAGATTGCTTCAAAGCCGAAGCCTGAACCAAAGAAAGAAACAAAACCAGAGATAAAAATGAAATTTGAAGTGCCCATGGAGCTTAAAGATAAGATCCCGCAAGCGGATATGTTCTCTCATTATGTCGAAAGACCTATCGACAATAGGCTTGCCCTGGCTTTAGATATCGGCAAGTATCCTATAGCCCAAGGCAAGCAGGGAACAGGCAAGACTTTCTCGTTCATGTTTTATTCGCATAAGCGAGGCCTCCCCTTCTTTCTGTATTCAATGTATGAGGATTTCAGATTAACCAAGCTTTTCGGGGATAAGACTATCGTAAGTGGAACGATAAAGTTCCAGGAGTCCGAATTCATAAAAGCGATACAGAATCCGTCTGTAATCTTATTCGATGAGATAAATGCCCTGTCCAATGCCAACACTTTTGATTTTCACGCGCTGTTGGCTAACCGAGAGCTGTTTATCAAGGATGCCGAAGATGGCAAAGGCAAGGTTTATAAGATACATAAGGATTGCAAGATCGGGTTCGCCCAGAATCCCAAGAGTGCCAAGTATATCGGCGGTAATATCAAGGCGAGTAATTTCCTTGGAAGATGCGTCTTTCTAACATTCCCGGAATTCAAAGAAGTCGAGATAAGAAAAGCCCTTGAGAAGAAATATCCGCAGATGAATAAAAGCGATAGGGATAATTTCATCAAGTTCTATATCGCCATCTGCCAGTGTATAGACCAGGCTAATATGCCCGTCGATATTTCGATAAGGCAGCTTAATAATGTCATCGACTTATGGCTGGGCGGAGCCGATCTGAAAGACGCTATAGACGACGGTCTTGCTTCCATACTTGAGGCTGTCTCTCAGCCTAAGTCTAAAGAATCATTCATAAGGATCGCCCAGGCGGTTTGGAAAGATCTTATGCCTAAAACTATGGCTAATTATTTAAGCCTTATGATGAGGAGGCGTTAGTTTGAGTCTCAGAACTTATGAAATCATAACCAAGTATATCGGGAAGGATTCTGGCGTAAAGGTTGTATTAGAACCGAACGCCGTTCCTACCTGCGACATCAAAAAGAAGCTCATTATTCTTCCGTCCAACATCAAAGAAGAGAATGTCTTCGCTGCGCTTGCTGAGGCCATGCATGAAGCGGGGCACGTCCGCATAACTACTTCAAAAATAGCCCAACTAGCGACTGATGAGTTTGAGCATTCGGTTCTTAACGCCATAGAGGATATCCGCGTCGATAGGGATAATTTTAAGATCCTGCCCAATATTAAAGACTTCTATCGCGAAGAGATGAGGATGCTGGATAAGAATAGACGAAATGCACAGGATATATCTCTGTCGGCGCGGATTTTATGCGACATCATCATGAGCCTGGAAGATTTCTCTGAATTCTGCGTAAATAGTCCTGATGTATGGACGGTCATTAATAAACACGGGCTCTTACGAAAAGCTGAAAATTTAATCTGGCATTTAAATAGTCGGCAGTATGATGAAGCGCGGGATGAGCTAAAAGCCATCTGCAAAATACTACGGGAAGAAGATAAGAAACGAGAACAGCCGAAAAAACAAGACCAGGATCCGTCTAGTGGCGTAGGCAAAGAGAGGCCGGGCAAAGATAAGACAGCCGCTATGTTGGATGAAGGCTTAAAAAGAATAGTAAAAAATAAAGAAAAGGTCTTCGCTTTAGGCGATGAGGCAGGTGGCAACACGAAATCCGACATCGCTACCCTCGGCCCTCTAGCGCTAAAAGAACAGACTAAGAATAGGTTTGTGGATCTATTGGATAAGAAAGAAAAGCATAATATATCCGAAGACCAGGGCAAGCTAAATACCGATAGTTTTCCCTCTTTTCTTACTGGAGATATCGAAGATCTATTCAAAGAGATGACAATAGTGCGTAGGAAAAAATCTAAGATTCTACTTGTCCTAGATAGATCATCGTCCATGTGGGATAAGTTGATAGATGGTATGCGGAAAGACCGGCTTGTCGTGAAAACCGCAAAGACTATCGTTGATATCTTGAAAGAAGTTCAGGAGATTGAGGGTATCAATGTTGATTATGAGATAGCTGCATTCGCAGCCGAATATCGGCTATTGAATAAGGAGACTTGGGAAAAAGAATATTTCTCAATTAGTATGCCTGATGGCACCCGATTGTCTTTAGCGTTCTGTATGGCTCAGGACCAAATTCTTAATGATATTGAGGTCGATGGCAATAAACTAATCATCCTCATTACCGATGGCCAAGTCAGAGAAACTCAGATAGACGATATCAAATCTGCCATTCTCAAACATAATCAAGACGTCCGGTGCCTGATCATTGGTATCGGCGCAAGCCCGCAGATACTGAAGTTCATAGGGGCGGATAGGAACATCGTCGCCGAAGAGATAGCTGATGTGGTGCTGATGGAAGCAATACAAGATATGCTGGAGGGATAAATGAAAAGATTTCGTTCTGGACAGACGATTGTCACCAAGGACTCGCCGAAGTTAAAACCAGAGTATAGAAAGAAAGCCGGGATCATAATTTCGGTGCATAAGAACTATCTAACAGTCAAATTCCACAAGATGCATAATTCGGCGGTTCTTAAAGAAGATGTCGCGGAGGTATTGTAATGGCAAAGGTACTGGTCGATAAGGAAGATCTCGATAAAGTGATAGACTACCTGGATGTATCCTGCCAGGAGAAAAAAGATTACGAACAATGGGGCCATCCTAGGCCAAAGAATCATATATGGCTCGTAATCAAGCGTCTCAAAAAATCGCTTGGAGGTCGAAGATGAGGACAACAATAAAATCGCTTGCTGAATTAAAGAGGCTTGCGAGTAACGGCGGTATCGAGGTATCAATACTGCTTGCCGGAGAAGCCATCAGGTCTACTAAGTTAATAGACTATAAT
This sequence comes from Candidatus Omnitrophota bacterium, assembly GCA_023247385.1. Classification (GTDB taxonomy): domain Bacteria; phylum Omnitrophota; class Gorgyraeia; order 2-01-FULL-45-10; family 2-01-FULL-45-10; genus JAHFGO01. The sequence goes on from JAHFGO010000022.1 coordinate 9,153, forward strand.
CCCGCCTCAAGGAAGTGGCGTATCGAAAACTATATCGACGGCTCGACTACTACCCATCTTAGTTATACCAATATCGAGGAAGCAATAAAAAAGAACGCGTTAATAACGGAGGATATCTGAAATGAAGAAGCTAGATTTCCAAGACATAAAAGGCCAGGAACATTGTAAGAGAGCGATGGAAGTCGCCTGCGCAGGTAATCATGGGATGCTCTTTATCGGCCCGCATAAGTCCGGTAAGACTTACCTTATCAAGCGAATACCAACAATTACCGATATCCCCATCTTCACGGCAGAGATGCTCCCCTGCCCTTGTGGTAATTTTACGGATCCGAAAAAGGAATGTCGTTGCACTCCGACTGAAATTCAGCGATATCTTGAAAGCACTAATCCTGAATGGCTGGCTAAAGCCGAGATTCATATTGAAGTGCCTCGGTTAACTTTATGCCATCTATCGGATAAGAGGCGTGGTGAAAGCTCAGCTGATATCAAGGCAAGGATAGAAAAAATACGCCAACGGCCTACTCCATCAGAACCTATATTGGACAAGGAAGCCGATGAATTATTGAAACTGGCTATCCTTGAACTCGGTATATCGGCAAAGTCGTATGACAAGATAATTAAAGTAGCTGTTACGATAGCACGGCTTGATGATAAGACAGTGGTAGAGGCACATCACATCAGCGAGGCAATCAGTTATCGTTCGCTCGATAGAAACCTGTGGGGATAATATGGGCGATATAGCCGATATGATTATTGACGGAGGCATGTGCGAATGGTGTGGCGTGTGTTTCCGGAAAGATCACGGTTATCCCGTTTTATGCAAGCATTGTTGGGATAACGCCACACCAGAGGAAAGAGAAGGGCACCAGAAGGCTATTTACGATGAATAGGAGGCTATTATGGGTAGAATACTCGATACTGTTCCAAGTAGCAGCAATCCAGGCAAAACCTACGATATTATCGAAGGCAAAGACGGCGTAATATATTGCACCTGTACTGCATGGAAAATGCGAAAAACTTGTAAACACCTAAAAGAGTGGACTCAAAAGAATCTCACACCGGAAAATCTTGTTAAAGACGACCCGGATTCCCTCGATGAGGTAGTCTCCGCAGAAGTACAGAAGTTATTATCCAAATAATATCGGGAGGCAGTTTGTATGTCTTATCTCTATCAGCAAGGAAAAGTGTATTGGCTCGGCTATTATTTACCCGGAAATAAAAGACAAGTCCGAGAGTCATTAAAAACAAAAGATAAGGCCGAAGCTAAATATCTCCAAGCCAAAAAAGACCAAGAAATTGCCGAAGGAAGAGCTACGCTCCCAAAGCCTAATACCATATGCCTTGATGTGCTTGCTGAGTATCAACAAGCGACCAAGCACCGTAAGGCAACTGACAATCATCGAGACGATGAGACGCGAATAAAGCGCTTTCTTAATCAGACTGGCGTATATAAAATATCTGATATAACAGAGAAAACTGTTCAAGACTATCTTAATTATCGTTTAAACGACGACAAGATATCCCCCATAACCGCAAATAATATCGCTACAAATATAAAAGCATGGCTTAACTTCGCAGTAAGAAGAAGATATATAATCGAGAATCCTATCCGATTCTTTCAAAAGTATAAAGTACCAAAGAATCCACCTCGTTTCTTAACATTAGAAGAGATCTCGGAGTTCATGAAAAACGCCAAAAAAGAACCAATATACTCTATGGTTGCGACTGCTATATATGCTGGCTTAAGACATGCAGAATTATTTGCCCTTGAATGGGAAAACGTAGACTTGAAAAGAGGCTCTATTTCCGTGCTAAATAAAGAGGATTTTACTACAAAATCGAAAAAATACCGTGTAATACCTCTCCACCCTAGCTTAAAGGCAATACTAGGGCCTATGGCGCAGAAAAAAGGCCATTGTTTTGATACTACCAATCAGCGAAAGCAATTTGATAGGATATGTCGATTATCGAACTTAACGGATGTGGGATGGCACACCTTGCGCCATACATTTGCGAGCCATCTTTTAATGGGTGGGGTTGACTTGGTAACCGTATCTCAGTATTTGGGCCATGCAAGCATTACTACTACAATGATATATGCCCATCTTACAAAAGATCATCTTAAGGCTTCTATAAATAAGCTTCCTTACTAAAAAATGAACATAGTTTTGAACATAGCGCCCGACGAGAAAAGGCCACCTTATGAGTCTCCTGCTCTGCCAGACTGAGCTACAGGCCCGTCGCAACTAAGCTCTTACCCAATTGCTCCTTAAAAGGAAAACCTGATGTTTTCCTTTTAATATTTTTCTTTCTTCCTCAAAGATGTTTTCGTGCGCCGATAGGAGAAAAAATGCTTTTTTCTCCTAAAACCTCTTTTTTGGGCCTTTCAGGCCCGCTAGATTTCCGTGATTATATCAGAAAAATTACGATATTTCAATCTATTCGCCGACTCCTATAGCAAGAAAATTCTTCAGCTTTCTCGATCTGGTGGGATGGCGTAATTTTCGAAGCGCCTTGGCCTCAATCTGTCTAACACGTTCTCTGGTTACTTTAAATACCGCTCCAACCTCTTCAAGCGTTCTAGGATAACCATCCCCTATACCAAAACGCAACCTCAAAACCTTCTTTTCACGCTCCGTCAATGTATCCAGTACGTCATCCATTTGCTCCTTTAGCATTGAGTAAGCTGTCGCGTTTGCTGGCGATACGGCGCGTTTGTCCTCTATGAAATCACCAAAATGCGTATCGCCCTCGTCACCTATTGGTGTCTGAAGAGATATGGGCTCTTGGGCAATTTTTAAAATTCCTCTAACTTTATCTACCGGCATCCTCATCTTATGAGCTATTTCTTCAGGTGTCGGTTCCTTCCCATTCTGCTGCACGAGTCCTCTTGAGACCTTTATCAATTTATTAATTGTCTCTGTCATGTGGACAGGTATCCTTATCGTCCTAGATTGATCCGCTATGGAACGCGTAATAGCCTGACGTATCCACCATGTGGCATAAGTTGAAAATTTGTATCCTCTCTTATATTCAAATTTGTCGACGGCCTTCATTAAGCCGATGTTGCCCTCCTGGATAAGATCTAAAAACGATAAACCTCTATTTGTATATTTTTTTGCTATGCTCACAACCAGCCTAAGATTTGCAGCGACCAGCTCTTTTTTGCACTTATTGAATTTGACTTCAGTTGATTTTATAAGCCTGAAATGTTCCCGTATATCTGCCATGGGTTCGCCGAACTCTTTCTCAATCCTCATGTTACGTTTCAATAGCTTTTTTACCTGTGTTCTGTCTTTTCTTTTCCTAAACTTTTCAACAGAGTTCTCTAGCCTTGAATATTCGTCCATGTATTCTTCTGTTTTTTTAGCCATCTCTTCGATAACCGACATTGCCAGATTCATCTGGCTTATTATCTTAGCTATGGTGGAGTTATTTCTGGCCTTCCTGAGACTTGCCGCCAAGCGAATGAGTTTTCTCTTGAACCTTGAACCTTTAAGCTTTGAATCGATATTTATAAATTCCTCTGCATTGACCTCTTTGGATAGGATCGCGTTGGCCACTTCCAGCGCTTTATGCTTACACAATTTAACTCCTAGCACAGCTTCTCTGAACTTGCCCTCGGCCTCTTTTATCCGTTCTGCTATTTCTATTTCTTCTTTTCTTGTCAGAAGTGCTATTTGACCCATCTGTCTCAAATACATCTTGACTGGGTCATCTATATGAATCGATTTTGAGACCTCTTCCTTCTCTGCCCCCTCTTTCTTTTCTTCGACAACCTCCTCTTCCGCTACTTCTTTCGGTAAGTCTTCTTCGCTGTCCACCAGCTTTATATTCTCCTCTCCGAGTATGCCCAGGATTTCGTCTATCTCTTCCGAAGAGACTATGTCAACTGGAAGTATGTTATTCACCTCTTCAAAAGTTAAGTGCCCCTTTTCTTTACCGAGCGCTATCAGCTCTGATATTTCTTTCATCCGCTTCTTTCTGTTCAGGACATCCTTATCCGCAGTCGTCACCGGACTTTCCTTAACTTTCGGGCTCACGGTACGTTTTCTGAAACGAGGCAATCTTCTTTTCCTATTTCTCTTTTTAGGCATACTATCCTCTGTTTGCTTTCACAAGGCTGTTATATTCCGTTACAAGCCTCTTCACTCTTTCTTCGTCTTTTTGGTTATGCGCTATTTTAATCGCATCCTGAAGCCTGCCAAGCTGATCTTTTATATTATCTTTTTTTATTCTCGCAACACAATCTGTTAATGCCTTATCTTTGTCTACCAGCATTTCTAGTATATTTACCGCCTCCGATACCAGATCAGCCGCTTCGCTCGTGCTACCTAAATGATTTATGAGGCGTGCAGGGGTTATCTCTTTTTTCTCTATATACAGCGTGGAGATCGCACCAACCACATCCCTTACAGAAGAATCTTTAAATTCATCCAAAGATAGATCCCGCATTATCCTTTTGATAAAATTTTCGTTATCGAGTAAAAGTGCCAACACCATCAGTTCTGCACTCCGCGAGTCTTTCTTGACTTCAGATGGACTTACAATATATCGGCGCTCGGCAAAATCTGGTTTTATTTTCTTAAGCTCTAGCTTAATGGCTCCCTCATCCACAGAGAGCTTCTCAGCGAGCTTCTTTATTAAATCTGATCTGAAAACAGCGTTGTTTATTTTTGTAATGGTTGGCAGCATTTCGCTTACGATGCCTGCCTTGCCATGCGCAGAGGTTATGTCAAAACGATTTTTCAATTTGTCAAACTTATAATCAAATACATTCTTGCTGGCCTTTATAAGTTTTAGAAAATCTTCCGCACCAAATTTTCTTATGTAACTATCCGGATCTAAACCACTTGAAAGCTCTGCTATGTAAACATTCACATCTTCGCTTATAAATAATTCGAGGCTCCTCAAGGACGCAGATTCTCCAGCCTCGTCAGGATCGTATACCATTATCACCGTGTTTACAAAACGCTTAACTAGCCTCACCTGGTCTATCGTCAATGCGGTCCCAAGTGTTGCCATGACATTCCGTATTCCGGATTGATAAGGAATTATGAGATCCAGGTAGCCTTCGACGACTAAAGCATGCCCGCACCTTTTGATATCCTCTTTACTGAAATTCAACCCGTATAGATTCCTGCCTTTTGAGTATATGGCGGTCTCCGGAGAATTTATGTATTTCGGAAGGCTTGAGTCTAACACTCTTGCGCCGAATCCGAGTATCCTGTCTTTCAAATCCAGTATCGGGAATATTACCCTGTTCCTGAACCTATCATAATGCCCACCTTTTTCGTTTGCTATCGCCAGGCCTGCCTTTTCTAAAATATTTGACCCAATATCTTTATTCTTAAAAAAATTTAAAAGCGCCTCCCATGAATCTGGCGCATATCCTATCTTAAATTTCTTAGCGGTCTCATCGCCTATGCCTCTCGAAACGAGATACTCTTTCGCGGAAGCACTATTTTTTAAACATATTTGAAAAAATTGACATGCCAATTCATTTATCTTGTATAACTGGTCTGCAAAAGAATTTGTCTGGCTTTTCTGCAGGCTATCACGAGGAAGCATGATGCCGGCCTTTTCAGCAAGCATTTCCACGACTTCCGGAAATTGCAGGTTTTCGTATCTCATCAGGAATGAGAAGACATTTCCTCCGGCGCCGCAGCCAAAACAATGATATATTTGTTTATCGGGACTGACTATGAAAGATGGCGTCTTTTCGTGATGAAAAGGGCATGGCGCTTTATAGCTCTTGCCAGCTTTTTTTAATGGTATAAAGCGGGATATTACTTCTACGATATCTGTCCTATCTTGAATTTGGTCTATGATATGATCCGGTATGGCCACTTATCTTTTTATCCTCACAAACCCTGAACAGTCAACTATATTGATCTTTTCAATCTTTTCAATTTCATCTAAAAATAGATTCAAACCTAAATTATCACTAGCTATATGACCTGCTATAACGATATTTATATGTTCGTCCTTGGCTCTTTTAAAATGCTCTTCGCTGAGGTGCATTGTAATAATAGTTCCGACTCCTGCCTGAGATAGACGAGCAAACACCTTTTTCGATCCCTCTGTGCCGCCCGTCATATCAACAAATATTCTGCCCGCATCCTTATTTGGATCTCCAATCAGTATCCGTGGTCCAGCTTTCTTTTTTAACGCGTCGGAATATTCGGGTATATTTTTCAAAATTGCGATAACCTGCGATATTTTTTTTGGCTTTTTCCTATCAAACAGTTTCTGCAAATAATTTGTGACATGATTGTCTGCCGGCGTATGTACGCACATGAATGGGATATCGAGAAGTCGCGCTATGTCCACGCTTCGAAAATGATTTGCCGGTGCCACTGCCCTTTCGACTTCCCCCATCCTATCTTTGAGAAGGCCCTCACCTACCTCTAGTGATATCCCGAATTTTTCCAGCACAGCAACCTGCAGGTGCATGACATCATAAAATCTGGCCCAGGCTATGCCTTCAGGATGGTGGGCCATGACCAAATCTATTGACACACCCTTCTCATTCAGCCTATCGACGGCTATAATCTCAGGAGCCTCCATGTCTATGCCGACTATGATTGTTTTAATATTCTTATTATGGTCCCCGTAAAGAATTCTTGTATCGGCATAAGGATTTTTTAAATTCTCCTTGTCAAAAACTTTCCTATCAATCCCTTTTAACTTTTTGAATTCACGTTTAGCCTTATTGAGTTCCTCCCGTATCTGGTGTTTTGTGCGAGGGTCTTGCTCGATTCCTTTTTTCACGGCCAGATTATAAATATCGATTAATTTCATCACATCCTCCAAATTTTGCGAAGCAAAATTTGTCCCGAGTCCCTCGCGATATCAAATAATCAACACTCGCTCGGGACGAGGGACTACTTTATTCTCTTTAGAAAATTTGTCCCTCAAGGGGCAAACAAATCTACTTGAGGGACGATTATTTCACTCACAAAGCCACTAATATTGTGTTACCTTTTCCCATTTAGGTGTCTTATCTCTTACTTTTTTGGGCTGTTGGGCTATAGATTTATCGGCTACTAATTCCTTTACGATGGCTTCTTTATTTACAGACGATTCCTCGACTTTTATTATTGGCAAAAACTTTGCTGCCTTTTCATAAATACCGGGACCTATCTTCAAAAAGTACATGCCCGTTAGCGACTTATCTCTTATCGACCACTGTAAATACGAAAGTGGGATTAACGCAATGATTATTAACACTGTGCTTGCTACTACCGATGCTCGCGCTATGCCGACAACCAGCCCGCCAAATTTCTCTACCACTGGATGCCACGTCACTTTTATAATTTTATCCAGGAAAATCTTTAGGAGTTTAAACAAAAGGCTAATAGCCACAATTAATACAACAAAACTCAAAAGGCGGGATATTTCGATTGGAATTTTAGCCAAATTTTTATAAATAAATAATGCCACCTTATTATAATAGCGAAAAGTCAATATTAATGATATAATAGCGGCTATTAAGGGAAATATCTCGTGGCTTAACCCATCCTGGAAAGCGGTGTAACTTATTCTTAGACAGATAATTATGACTAAAATGTCAACCCAATTTATCTTTGTGACTATCTCCATCGATTAACCTTAAAGAGATGAAAGTATATCATAAAAAGGCAGGATTGTCAAGGTGGATAGCCTAGATACAAAAATAAAAAGAGGTTCTTTTTCGAAAAACCTCCTCTTTGTTTTAAGAACCTCTTTTTAAAACAATTATGCGTGGTGGAGTCTGGATTTTGAAAATCGTGATTCAAAAAAAGCCATATCGCGATTTATCTCGCTATATAGCCTTTTTGCCTTTCGATAGTTAAAATATTTGGATATTTTCCTGCCAACCACATTATACAATCTCCTCGTTGAAGTGTACGGCATATAACACCTCCGATTTGCTGTCGTTTTTCTGTTTGCAAATCGTCCCGAGCGTCCTTTGCACACGCGCGGACGCGAGGGACTATAATTTGCTGTCGTTTTTCTGTTTGCAAATCGTCCCGAGCGTCCTTTGCACACGCGCGGACGCGAGGGACTACCTATTTAGTCAAACTCTCCTTAAAGAAACACATTTTGAAAGAGTGAAGAAAACCAATAGTATAAACTTTCTTATCCACTATAGCGTAAAATGTACCTGCGATCTTACATATTAACTTGTCCTCGCTGATCTTCTCATTGTGTTCCTTCATAATATGAAAATGCCGCTTATTCATAGCACATGTCTTGTCCTGAGAATCTAACCATTTATTTAAATCTTTGTCTTCATCTAAAGTGGCTATTTCCCTTATAAAATAAAAACATCTTCTTTCGGTCTTCGCAATAACGCCATCTTTCTCGAAGACCTCCTTTAAGAGGATGTCTTTTTTCCGGTGTGCTAAGGAAGTCAAATTTTTAAAAATAACTTCTCGCATTTTTGCTCCTATAAATACTTTTTAAAACATTTTAATTATGCACCAAAAAAATTAACTCTCCTCTTTACATTAGCAAGTATACACCATTTAATTTATACTGTCAAGGCTACAAATCTTACTTTTTTAAATCTTAACTTTATTTTCCTCTCCCCGCATTAGCCGCCGTATATTTTCCTTATGCTTATATATAACAAGGCATGAAATAGCTACACTTGATATTCTGGTATAACACGAATAGTTACATAGAAAAACAATAATTGGAAAAAATATAAGCGCTATAATGGAGGATAGTGAAACATAATTTGAAATGACAAATACAATTAGCCATATGGCAAGTGATATGACTAGGGCTAATGGTGCAATCACGCCTCCTACGCCTAAAGTGGTTGCCATACCTTTACCTCCTTTAAACTTCAGAAAGGCTGGCCAGATATGGCCGCAAATAGCGCAGAATCCCAAAAGAACTCGATAAAAATTGTAGTTTAAGTTTACTCCAATTGAATAAAAAAAGTTGACCAGGACTGTAACTGCCAGAACGCCTTTAAGTATATCGACTGCCAATGTAATGAGCGCTGGAATCTTCCCAACTGCTCTCAAGACATTGGTTGCCCCGGCATTTTTTGAGCCAATCTGCCTTATATCGATTCCTTTTAAAATTTTAACAAATATAAAGCTCGTTGGGAATGAACCCATGAGATAGGCAGTTAAGATTGATATAATTAGAGCTAAATATGGATTCATTTTTCCCCTGCCTTTTTTAAGGCCGAATGATTTTCACTTCGTGGAACCCCTCTAAGTGTATTGTTAGGTTTATGCGGGGTTTCGCTTAAAAGGCGGCTGCCTTTTATGACATAATCCACCCCCGATATCAAAGTTAAAAGAACCGTGATATTCCATATGATATGAGTGTAACTAAAACAAACAAGGATACTTATTATCGTTACCATTTGGAAAAAAGTCGTTGTCTTACCTATACCGCTTGGCACAACTTCTAAGTCGCCTCTTATCAGATATATCACTACAGAGCCCAAGACTATAATCGCATCTCTTGAAATAACTATTATAGGGACATATGGCGGCAGCCTAAATTGTGAAGGGACGCTAGTGGCAATAGATAAACATATATACGCGCTTATCAAAAGAAGCTTATCCGCCATCGGGTCTAATATCGTGCCAAGCCGGGTCTTCTGTTTAAGCGACCTTGCTATAAGCCCATCTATTCCATCTGAAATAATGGCTAATGTGAAAATGAGAAGTGCAATATCCATTCTGGAATAGGTTATCGCGGTTATGAAAAATGGTATTAGTATTATCCTAGCAATTGATATTTTATTAGCTAAATTTAAACCCACTACCGCTCCTCCATTTATTTTATTATCTTTATCCTATGAAGCGGCCAATATATTAGAATTGCCTTGCCTATGAGATTATTCTTCGGCACAAAACCCCAGTATCTTGAATCTCTTGAGCTTGCACTATTATCACCCAAGGCGTAATAAGAATCCTTCGGAATTTTTATAATCTGGCCTTCCTTACCATAATCACCAGCATTATAATAATAGACAGACTGTATAGATGATGGTGAATCTATAACCTTGTCATCCATATATATTTTCCCGTCTCTTATCTCGACGGTTTCGCCTTCTGTGGCAATCAGTCTTTTTACAAAATCTTTTTTTGGATCTTCGATAGATACAAATACTATTATATCACCACGCTTAGGTTGCCTGACTGCCGGAAGGCGAAAATCCGTAAATGGGATCTTGGCGCCATAGATGAATTTGTTAACGAATATCCTGTCTCCTATTTTAAAAGTTGGTATCATTGAGCCTGATGGTATTTTAAATGCCTGTACTACAAATGTCCTTATCAGGAACGCAAGTATGACAGCTATGATTATGGACTCAGCCCATTCCCTGGCCTGTGATTTTACTTTTTCTTTCATCATATTGTGCACCTTTAGGTTTTAAGCGCTGCGAAGAAGGCTTCTTGCGGAATTTCTATTTTTCCAAATTGCTTCATGCGCTTTTTGCCTGCTTTTTGTTTTTCCCATAACTTCCTTTTTCTCGTTATGTCTCCGCCATAACATTTGGCTGTTACATTCTTGCCTATAGCTTTTATTGTCTCGCGTGCAATTACCTGACCGCCAATAGCAGCCTGGAGCACAATCTGAAAAAGGTGCCTTGGTATTGTCTCTTTCAACTTTTCTATTATCGCCTTGCCCTTGGCATAAGCCCTGTCTTTATAAACTATTGATGAAAAAGCGTCGTAGGCCTCGCCGTTTATCAATATATCCAACTTAACGATCTTTGTAGGCCTGTAATCCAAAAATTCGTAATCGAGTGAGCCGTAACCGCTTGTCACAGATTTTATCTTATCGTAAAAATCCACTATTATCTCTGAAAGAGGCAGGTCATAAACTATCTGAACTCTGTCTTCGTTTAGGTATTCTGTAGAAACATAGGCGCCGCGCTTAGATTCGGAAAGTTCTAGAATGCTGCCCATAGATTTTTTTGGAACAATTATGTATGCCCTCACATAGGGTTCTTTAACTTCGCCTATTTCAGCAGGATTAGGCAATTTCATAGGATTATCGATATCGCAAAGTTCTCCATCCTTTTTTATAACTTTATATACAACACTTGGGGTAGTGACGACTAAATTTAGATCAAATTCTCGTTCTAATCTCTCCTCTACTATTTCCATGTGCAGAAAGCCAAGGAAGCCGCATCTAAACCCCATACCCAAAGATACAGATTTTTCAGGCTCGTAGACGAAAGAAGCATCTGACAGCCTTAACTTTCCTATCGCCTCTTTCAAGGCGGGGAAATCCGCGCTATTGGCCGGATAAATGCCACTAAATACCATTGGATGCATCTTCTTATAGCCTGGTAGCGGTGAGGCTGCTGGATTCTCAGCATCAGTAACGGTTTCTCCTACCGATACCTCCATTGCATCACGGATATTACATGTTATATAGCCTACCTCGCCACAGGATAGTGCCTCAACCTGTTCCTGCCGCGGATTGAATATACCAACTTCTTGAACT
>JAHFGO010000023.1 GCA_023247385.1 Candidatus Omnitrophota bacterium
ACCCGTGTCGCGAGATCGAAAAGCTCGTGTCCTAGACCAGGCTAGACGACGGAGACGCAAAATTATTACTGTTCTTTTGCGGCCTCTTCTTCCTCTGGAACAATCTTAGCAACTGAGGCTACTTTATCGCCCGACTCTAGCTTCATGAGCCTCACGCCTTGGGTTGAGCGGCCGGTGGTGCGGATATCTTTTACTGGCGAGCGGACTATCATGCCCTTTTCGGTTATGAGCATAAGCTCGTCCTTATCTGAGGCTGTCTTCATGCCAATTGCTTCGCCGTTTTTACCCGTTACCTTTATGTTTATAATGCCTTTGCCTCCGCGCGATTGAAGCCTATATTCTTTAAAGGAGGTTCTTTTACCAAACCCCTGGCCTGTTACTGTTAGGACTGTCTGGTCTGGTCTGGCGATCTCCATGGCTATGCAGGAGTCTTTTTTCCCAAGCCTTATGCCTCTTACGCCCTTCGCGGCCCTGCCCATCTCTCTGACCTGCGACTCTTTAAATCGAATGACTTTCCCTTCTTTAGTAGCTAAAAGGATCTCGTCGTCGCCGGCTGTTCGTTCAACTTCAATCAACTCATCGTCCTTTTCAAGGCCTATTCCTATAATGCCGCCGCGCCTTGGCTTGGAGTATGCTGTGAGGGCTGTCTTTTTTACAAGGCCGTTCTTTGTTGCCATCATAAGAAAATTACCTTCTTTAAATTCTCTCACTGGCACGAACGCGCTTATCTTTTCGCCGCTGGCTAGAGATAGTAAATTTATTATGGCCTTTCCCTTGGAAAGCTTCCCAGCTTCTGGTATCTCGTGAACCTTTAACCGGTGGACTATGCCTTTGTCTGTGAAGAATAACATGTAATCATGTGTCGAGGCTATGAATAGATGCTCTATAAAATCTTCTTCTTTCATCTCGGCCCCTGTCACCCCTTTACCGCCTCGACGCTGTTTTCTATAGCTTGAGACCGGGAGGCGTTTTATATAGCCTGCGTGGCTTATCGTAATTACTACGTCTTCTTCGGCTATCAGGTCCTCTATTTCCAGCTCTTCTGCCTCCGGCGCTATATCTGTGCGCCTGTCATCGCCGAACTTTTCGGATAAGTCCTTCAACTCATCCTTTATTATTTCGAGAACCTTCTTCTCGCTCGCCAGTATAGACTTATAAAGCTCTATCTTTTTTATAAGTTCCAAGTATTCTTTATCTATCTTGTCGCGCTCCAGCCCTGTCAGGCGCTGCAGTTGCATTTCGAGAATTGCCTGAGCCTGCTTATCTGATAAGTCAAATTTTTTTATTAGCTGTTCTTTGGCAGCTTGTGGACTCTCCGACTCTTTTATAGTCTTTATAACTCGATCCAGATTTTTTAGCGCGATCTTCAATCCCTCTAAAATGTGAGCTCTGTCCTGAGCCTTCTCTAAGTCGAATTGCGTTCTTCTTGCGATAATGGTCTTTCGGTGTTTTATAAATTCGTCGAGCATCTCTTTTAAGTTCAGCACCTTGGGCCTGCCATCCACCAACGCCAGCATTATGACTCCGAAAGTCTCCTGCATCTGGGTATGCTTATAGAGTTGGTTCAGTATAATGTTCGCATTGACGCCTCGACGTAGTTCTATCACTATCCGCATACCGTCCTTGTCGGATTCGTCTCGAAGACCGGTTATGCCTTCGATCTTTTTGTTTTGCACAAGACTTGCTATCGACTCAATCAAATTTGCTTTATTTACAAGATACGGTATCTCTTTAATTATGATTGCCTCTTTGCCAGTTTTCTGCTCCTCAATGAAGGCCTTGGCATTTATCTTTAACAGGCCGCGACCTGTCGTGTAAGCCTTCTTTATACCTTCTGTGCCGCGTATTATGCCGCCTGTCGGGAAGTCGGGCCCCTTGATCTTTTTCAACAGGTCCTTGGCGTCGCAATCGGGATTATCCATTACAAATGTTACAGCCTCCGCGACCTCTCTTAGGTTATGCGGCGGTATATTCGTTGCCATTCCGACGGCAATGCCGCTCGATCCATTAACCAAAAGATTGGGTAGACACGCAGGCAATACTGTCGGCTCTTGCAATGAGCCGTCGAAATTCGGCATAAAGTCTACCGTATTCTTCTCTATATCGAGAAGCATCCAGTCGGCGATGCGGTCAAGCCTTGCTTCTGTATAACGCATACTCGCGGCTACGTCCCCGTCGACCGAGCCAAAATTTCCTTGACCCTCAACGAGAGTATAGCGCAGAGAAAAATCCTGTGCCATTCTTACGAGAGTATCATAAATCGCGACATCCCCATGCGGATGATATTTACCCATGCAGTCGCCGACGATTCTTGCGGATTTCTTATACGGCTTGTTGTGCTCTAACCCGAGTTCCTTCATGGCGTAAAGGATCCTTCTGTGAACAGGCTTCAGGCCATCCCTCGCATCTGGCAGCGCCCTGCCAACGATTACGCTCATGGCGTAATTTATGTATGAATCCTTCATCTCCTCTTCGATGTATATTGGAACTACTTTTTCATTGCGCGCGTACATCCCGTCTCCTGAAATTTGTGAAACAAATTTCATCCCGAGCGTCCTTTGTTTATGTGTAGACGCGAGGGATCTATATATCCAAAACCTTTACTTCGTGTGCGTGTTTCTCAATGAATTCTCTTCTTGGCTCCACAGCCTCGCCCATTAGCACAGTGAACATCGCATCCGCTTCAACAGCATCCTCCAGGGTAACCTTTAATAGCGTCCGTCTTTCTGGATCCATAGTTGTCTCCCAAAGCTGCTCCGGGTTCATCTCGCCCAAGCCTTTATACCTTTGAATGGCCATGCCCTCTTTCCCAACATTCATGACAAATCGCAAGATTTCTTTCAGGCTGTAGAAGTTTTCGTGGCCCCTGTCTATCTTTATCATATATTTTGCCTTTCTATCTTCTTTCTTGGCCTCTTTCTTCTCCACCCGGCCCTCTTCTTCAATATCATAATCCTCGATATCAACACCAAGCTTTTCTATCCTGTCGATAATCTTTTCTATCTCGCGCTCCTCGTAGAACTCTATATAGTCAAATCCTTTGGCTTTTTCCTCCTGCGCCTCTTCTTCTTTCTCGTTTTTAGAACCTTTTTTCTTGCCGGTATCTTCACCTTCCTTTATATAATCGGCCAGCTCATCGTCATTATATATAAAATGGTCTTCATACTCCACTTTTACCATATAAAGTGGTAATTTTTTGGTCTTTTTATGTCTAAAACTGAGATATTTTGTAAAAATTACTCCACGCCTCTCTATGGCGCTTGATAGGCTTTCTAGCTCCACCAAGGCATCCAATATTGACTTAAGCTGCTTATCGGTAAACTGGTGTTTATCTTTTAACCTTACCAATGTCATTCCTTCTGAGCCAGCTTCTAACAAAAGATTATTAAAATCATCCTCAGTCTGTATATATTCCTCTCTTTTCCCTCTCTTAATTTTATATAATGGAGGCTGCGCAATATATATATGCCCCTTCTCCACCAGGCTAGACATCTGTCTATACAAAAATGTCAATAATAATGTTCTTATGTGCGAGCCGTCGACGTCCGCATCGCACATCAGAATTATTTTATTGTACCTAAGTTTTGCAATATCAAATTCTTCTCCGATGCCAGTACCTATGGCGGTTATTATAGTCCGAATTTCTTCGTTTGATAACGCCTTGTCAAGTCTTGCCTTCTCGACATTCAATATTTTGCCTTTTAGCGGCAATATGGCCTGGAACCGTCTGTCTCGTCCCTGCTTCGCACTTCCACCTGCGCTGTCGCCTTCCACAAGATATAGCTCGCAAACGCTTGGATCCGACTCCTGACAATCCGCAAGTTTCCCGGGCAGGCTCGCACCTTCTAAGGCGCCTTTTCTTCTGGTAAGCTCCCTTGCCTTTCTAGCAGCTTCCCGAGCCCGCGCGGCGAGCACAGCCTTCTCTATTATTTTATTTGCAATGGGGGGGTTCTCTTCCAAAAATCCGCCGAGTGATTCGTTCACTATGGATTCTACTATGCCCTCTACCTCTGAGTTTCCTAATTTTGTCTTTGTCTGGCCCTCAAATTGCGGATTTGGGACTTTTACGCTTATAACCGCAGTTAAGCCTTCTCTTACGTCGTCGCCGGCTATGCCGACGTCTGTTTCCTTCAATAGATTTTTATTCTTACAATACTGGTTTATCGTCCGAGTCAGCGCTGATTTAAACCCTGTTAGATGCGTGCCGCCCTCAATCGTATTTATATTGTTTGCGAACGTAAATATGTTTTCGCCGTAGCCATCGTTATACTGCATTGCGACTTCTGCCCAAATCTTATCTTTCTCTTTTGAAAAATATATGAGCTTTTTATGCAATACGTTCTTATTCTTATTTAAGAATTCAACGAACGATACTACGCCACCTGAAAATTTAAACTCGACCTCTTTCACCTTCCCTCGTTCGTCCTTAAGCGTAATCCGAACGTCCTTATTTAAAAAGGCCAGTTCCCTTAATCTATTAGAAAGCGTGTCAAAACTATATACAATTTTATCGCCGAATATCTCTTTGTCGGCCTTGAATGTGACGCGCGTGCCGGTCTTCTTTGCTGCGCCTATAACTTTAAGCTTGGATGCGGTCCTGCCCCTTTCATATTCTTGGTGGTATATCTTGCCATCGCGCCGCACTTCTACCTCAAGCCATTCTGAGAGCGCATTTACCACGCTCACACCAACGCCATGCAGGCCCCCTGCCACTTTGTATACCCTGTGGTCGAATTTTCCTCCTGCATGAAGCTTTGTCAGCACAACCTCAACGGCTGGCTTGCCTTCGGTCTTATGTATATCGACGGGAATACCCCTGCCGTCATCGACAACCGAGACAGAATTATCCGCGTGTATAGTTACGTCTATAATTGACGCGTAGCCGGCCATGCATTCATCTATGGAGTTGTCAACGACTTCGTAGACCAGGTGGTGCAGGCCTCTTTGGGTCGTATCGCCAATATACATGGCAGGCCTTTTCCTGACAGCCTCTACTCCCTCTAGAACCGTTATTGTTGTCGCGTCGTACTTCTTGACCGCGGCGGCCTTTTCTCGGTCTGCGTCAAGCCTCTTTTCTGCCTCTTTATTTTTTGTCTTTTTCATCGCCCTCGCCTTTCACCTCTCCTATCCTGAACCTTATATCTTTTATTTTTTTGCCCCCGAGTTTCTCGCCAAGATTTTTTAAAATCTCTTTCTTTTTTAGCGTCAGCTCATATAACCAGCTAGAGCGATCGACATTGACCACGAGGCTTGCCTTTTTAATTGAAACTGGACGCGTGTGCCTGGACGCCACTCTTCCCACTATCGAGCCCCAGGCTTGAGCCATCTCTTCTTCGCTAAGCCTGTCCTTATGGCCAATATCTTTTATTAGGTTCTTTACCAACCCCTCGAGCGGCCGGCTTTCTTCATTCATATCTAGCTCAGCTGCATGGGCAAGACCACATAGATATAGCTTTCCCCAATCCTCACAGCGCCTGGTTTTTCAGAATCAACTATTTCAAAATTTATTGCGGTCTCGTCTATATTCTTTAGTAAATCCATCAGATACTCTGGGTTGAATCCCACCGACAGATCCTTCCCTTTATAGTCGGCCTCCAGCTCTACGCGCCCCTCTCCTAAATAGGGGCTAGATTTTGAAAGCACTACTTTGTCCCGGCTTAAGTCTATCTTTATAGCCATAGAGTCTGGATTTGTGAAGAGCGCCACTCTTTTAATTGCTGATAAAAACTCTTCCCTCGCCATAGTCAGTTTGTCTTTGGCCTCTTTTGGTATAACCTGCTCATAGTTGGGGAAATCACCCTCTATCAGCCTTGAGACAGTCTCGTTGATCCGGCATCGAAGAAGATTTGATTGTCGCCTAAAAACACCTTGACGTCTCCCTCGTCGCCCAAAATCCTGTCGAGTTCATCAATGGCTTTTGTCGGCACTATAAATTTACGCTCTAGCGTTTTTGGAAGCTGTATCCTCTCCTCTACCATGGCAAGCCGCCTTCCGTCGGTTGCCACCAGCCTAATATAGGTTGGTTTAATGACAAAGAGGATGCCGTTTAAGACATATCTTGTTTCATCATGACTTACAGCGAAGCTTGTTACGCCAAGCATCTTTTTTAGTTTTTTTTGCTCCAGTGTTATATAATCTTTGTTTTTAAATTCTGGCAGCTGCGGGAACTCTTCTTTAGGCAGCCCCATTATTTTAAATGCGTTTTTCTCGCACTCAATATTGACCAAGTTATTTTTTTTCACTGATATCGATATTGTTTCGCTGTCCGGCAGCTCTTTAATTATATCTGAAAATTTCTTTGCTGGTATTGTTATTGCGCCCGTGACCGCTGGTTTTATTGGCAGTGTGGCGGTTATGCCAATATCCAAGTTTGTTGTTGTTAGTATTAAATCATCTGTTGTGGCCTCTATTAATATATTTGATAATGCTGGTAGATTTGATCTTGAATTAATAGCTGTTTGGACGCATAGAATTCCTTTTAACAAAATATCTTTATTTGCGTTGAATCTCATTCTAAAAACCCCCTTCTATTATATTATTTTAGAAAAGTAGAAGTATTAGTAGTGTTTGTTGATAACTTAACAACCCCCTAATAGCAGCCACTAAAACAAGTTGCAACCATTATTTAATTCACAAAAAGAAAAAAGTTATCAACACCACTAACATAACCTATCTTTTAATGTTTTGGATTAGCCTGTTAATTAATCCTTTCAGCCCCTCCTTTGACTTTATGTCGGTTTCTATCTTGTCATAAGCGTGTATAACTGTTGTGTGGTCTCTCCCGCCAAACTGGTCTCCTATCTCCGGCAAAGAATAATCTGTCAACTGCCTTGCCAAATACATTGCCACCTGTCTAGGATAAGCCACGGCCCTACTTCGTCTCTTTGCCTTCATATCGGATAGTTTTATATCAAAATATTCACTGACTCTTTTTTGGATCAAATCTATTGTTATTTTTTTCTCTTCCTCGATTATCATATCCCTTAACACCTCTCTTGCTAAATCTACCGTAATTTCTTTACCTATAAGTTTGGCGTATGCCACAACCCTTATCAGCGCCCCTTCAAGCTCACGAATATTTGTCTTAACCTTCTCCGCTAAAAAAAAGAAAAGGTCCTCCGGCAGAGCGATCGTCTCTTTTTCGGACTTCTTCTTTAATATAGCAATCCTTGTTTCAAAGTCGGGAGGCTGGATGTCTGTTACTAACCCCCATTCGAACCTGGAGACGAGCCTTTCTTCAAGAGCCTGTATCTCTTTTGGTGGCCTGTCGCTTGAGACGACAATCTGTTTGTGGGCATCGTAAAGGGCATTAAATGTGTGAAAAAACTCTTCCTGGGTAGACTCTTTACCTGCTATGAAGTGTATGTCATCTATTAAAAGTACGTCGACATTTCTATATTTTTCTCTAAACTTCGGCGTCGATCTGTTTTGGATAGCGCTTATGAGCTGGTTTGTAAACTCTTCGCTCGAGATGTACAGGATCTTGACCTTGGGTAATTTTTGAAGGACGCGCTGGCCGATTGCGTGCATAAGGTGTGTCTTGCCGAGCCCAACACCACCATAGATGAAAAAAGGATTATATGCCTTCGCAGGAGAGTCCGACACGGCAATCGATGCAGCATGGGCGAACCTGTTGCTTGGCCCAACGATGAAACTATCGAAAGTATATTTGGAGTTAAGTCCGATCTCTTTTGCCGCGCCTTGACCTTGCCGAACGAATGGCCAAAAGGCTTGTCTAGCCTCTTTTTTTTGCTCGGGCCGCTTGTCTTTTTGCAAAACCCCTTCGCTGCCAGATTCGCTAAATACAAACTCTATTTTCAGTTCCTTGCCATAGGTGCGCTGGATGGCGGATGTCAGCAGTTTCATGTAGCGGTCAAGTAGCCACCCTTTAAAAAATTTATTAGGAACTTCTAAAGTAATCAAATCATCTGATTGCGAAACAAATCTGATTGGACCAAACCAGATATTAAAGGTCTGTTCATTATCAAGCTCTTTTTTAATTATATCCTGCGCCCTTGCCCACAAAGACGTTGCCACGTCAGCCATGCCGCCCTCTTGCTTATCCACAGCCACATAACCGGGTTTTCACCACAAAAATCAAAGTTATTCACAAGTTGTGCACAAATGTAAGCGGGCACTATTATAGTAAAAGAAGAGGAGCATTGCAAGGAGAAAATTTAGTTAACTCGGGAAATTTTTCGGGTCCCGGAGTTTCCCATAGCCGCCAGGCCTGTGGGCTAGAGCCTAATTTTGCTATCAAGGAATGTTTATGTTTCATTTATTCAATATGTTATTATTGCTCTTGTGGTAACTAATTCGCTAATTTGCTTTAGTGCTAGTTAAAGTGTTAGCAAAATTTAACGGCTCAACCCACGCGGCCTGGCGGCCATTTAATCAGATATTGCGCACCCGAAAAATTTCACTCCCATCCTGGCTATGCAGGTGAAAATTTTATGGGTGACGCGACCGAGCCTTTTGGAGAGTAGGCGAGCGGGTTGACTGGCAGCTATAGACCTCATGTTTTAGCCAGCATCTATTGACAAGCTACAAAAGCTAATGGTGGATGGACACTGGCTCCCGCGAGTCTTAGAAACAAAAGGCGAGGGAGCGGTCCCTCGCCTTCGCTCGGGATGGTTCGAGGAATGGTGAGCGAAGCCGAACCACAGGACCCATAAAATTTTATCTGTGCCTGCGAATTAACTTGTTGACGGAATAAATCTTTGTGTTATAATTTAACAACACTATGGGGAGAGCCAATCATGAAATATAATCTGAAGACAAAATCGAATGTAAAGAGGAAGAGAACGCACGGGTTCAGGAAGAGGATGCGCGACCGCTGGGGCAGGGAGGTTTTGAGAAGAAGAAGGCGAAAAGGCCGCCACAAGCTCACCGTATGATTCCCGACAAGTCCTTTGACATAGCTTGGTTCGGCTTCGCTCACCATTCCTCGAATGCCTCGACTATGCTCGGCATTCGTACCGAGCAAAGCCGAGGTAGTAACCATGCTGAGCCCGTCGAAGCATGGTGAGCGAAGCAATGGAAGCAGCGTCGAGGAACGAGAGTTTTCAAAAAAGAGAACGGCTCCAGAAGTCAAAAGATTTTAGAATGGCGTACAAAAAGGGCACCTTGTCCAAAAAAGGAGCCCTCGTCTTATACAGCATACCAAATAGCCTGAGTTACAATCGCATGGGGTTTTCAATAAGCGCTAAAAATATAAAAAAAGCAAATAGGCGCAACAGGATCCGCCGGTTATTGAAAGAGGCCTATCGATTGAATAAGAAATATTTGAAGAACGGCTTTGACATGGTTATCGTAATAAAGAAAGATATGGGCAGACCCATCTCTTACAAAGTAATAGAACCTATTTTTTTAAACCTGGTTAAAGAAGCCAAGGTTTTAGCATGACAAAAAGAGCAGTTATTTTTCTACTAATTATTTACCGTAACTATTTGTCACCATTAAAGTTACAGTGTTGCAGATTTTATCCATCCTGCTCAGAATACACTATTCATGCAATAGAAAAATATGGTCTTTTTCGAGGCGCATTAAAGAGCATCAAAAGGGTCTTCCGCTGCCAGCCATTCTCTCGCGGCGGCTATGATCCTGCATAGAGGATAGAAAATGGAAAAGAGAGTTATATTAGCCATAGCATTGTCTATTCTAATAGTGCTTTTATTCCAGTATATTGCACCTAAGCCATCCAACCCGCCGCCCATAACGAAAATGGGCAAAGAAACCAGCCGCCTTCCGTTGACAAAAGAGACTGACACGGCCGCATATAAGCCGTCTAAATTTTTGGCCGAAGAGAAGCATCTCGAGATTCAAACCGATAAATATATTTTAACTTTTAGCAATGTTGGAGGCTCGATAAAAAAGATTCTTTTGAAAGATTATAAAGAACACGACTCAAATGAACCGCTCGAGCTCGTTCAGATAAAAAATCCAGAAGACTATATCTTTAATATATATACCCAGCCAGATACTTTATCATTAAATTCATCACTTTATGATCTTGAGAAAAAAGACGACGTAATAATATATTCAACGCAAGCTGACGGCTTAGAGATAAAGAAAAAATATATCTTACATAACTATAGACATAGTATAGAGTTACAACTTTTTATTAAAAATATATCAGGAGCACCAAAAGAATTTAATTATAACATTATTGGTGGGGCTGGAGTCAAGGAAATACACGAGCAAGACAAAAGATTTGTAGAAGTTACAACAAAGATAAATGGAAAAATTTTAGGTTTCAATAGACCCAAAGGCGCCAGGATTATAAACCTTGGCACTGTGAGCTGGACGGCGCTGAAGAATAAATATTTTTCAATAATTCTAAAACCATTCGTCAATACCCGGAATCAATTCTACGGCCTCAATGAAGATGGATATCTAGTCATGGGAGTGGGAACTGAGGCGGTTACGATTGAGCCGAACTCTTTAATTGAAAATAGGTTCATATTATATGCGGGGCCAAGTCAGATATCGACGCTAAAAGAATTTGGGTATGAGGTTGAAGAATCTGTAAATTATGGATTCTTCGGCGGCATAAGCAAGATCCTTATTTCCTGCCTAAGATTATTTTACACTATAGTACATAGCTGGGGAATATCTATAATTCTTCTTTCTATATTTTTGAACATAATACTCTTCCCTCTCACAATTAAAAGTTTTAGGTCGATGCAGAAGATGCAGGAACTACATCCGCAAATGGAAAAGTTAAAATCACAATATAAAGACAACCCGCAGAAGTTGAACAAAGAGATAATGGAATTGTATAAAAAATACAATATTAACCCATTCAGTGGATGCCTGCCAATGTTGTTACAGATGCCGATATTTATAGCTCTTTATCAGGCATTAATGAAGTCCATTGAGCTAAGAAGCACCAAGTTTTTATGGATAAAAGATCTTTCTTCACCAGACGCAGTAAGAATCCCGCTATCATTGCCCATAATAGGAAGTAATATAAATATTCTTCCTATTGTAATGGTAATAGCCATGGTTATTCAGCAGAAGATATCCACAAAATCTATGGGTGGAGCTGTTACGGAAGAGCAGAAACAGCAGCAAAAGATGATGTTGATATTAATGCCTATAATGTTTGGGTTCATATTTTATAATATGCCTTCAGGGCTTGTGTTCTATTGGGTAGTTAATACGGTTTTAACCATAGTTGAGCAGGCTGCTATTCTTAAAAAGGCATAAAGATCGATCCGCGATTTTGGCAGCTTTACCAGCAGGTGCCCTTTCGGCGAATTTTGCCATCGAGGATTTTTGTATTTAGTTATAGTAATTAAGTTTTATCTTGCTCTATGATATCCACATCGCCAATGTATGTATGAGGTAGTGCAGTGTTGGCAAAATTAGGCGAAGCCTACTGGCCGAGATGGCCATTCGAAAGCTTGACAAATCTGGTTTTGTAATGTATATTTAAGAAAGTAGTTCCACGTGGAACGTCCCATATATGTCCAAAGTAATCGCAATTTGTAATCAAAAAGGCGGGGTTGGTAAGACAACAACAGCCATAAACCTCGCTACATATCTGGCAATATCAGGCAAAAGGATCCTTCTTATAGACATAGATCCTCAAGGAAACGCAACTAGTGGATTAGGTATAAATAAACATAGTATAAGTACCAGCGTCTACGATCTAGTTGTAGAGGAGATAGATCCAAAATCTGTAACAATTAATACTAATATCCCAAATCTCTCTATTATCCCATCCACATTAAGTCTTACAGGTGCTGAGGTAGAGCTTGTTGGCATAATGGGGCGAGAATATAGGCTTAAAAAGGCCATATCTTCGATTATAGCCAACTATGATTACTTATTGATAGATTGCCCTCCATCATTAGGACTTTTGACTGTAAACGCGCTTGCATCAGCAGATTCAGTATTAATTCCCATACAATGCGAATATTATGCCCTTGAGGGCTTGAGCCAACTTGTTAATACAATTAACCTTGTAAAAGAGAATATTAACTCTTCCCTGGATATCGAAGGCGTGCTTCTTACAATGGCAGATTATAGGACTAATCTTACAAACGAAGTTATTAAGGAGGTTAAGGAATTTTTTAAAGGTAAAGTATATGAAACAGTTATTCCTAGAAACATAAGGTTAACAGAAGCGCCAGGTTTTGGTAAACCAATTGCGATATATGATAAAAATTCCATTGGCGCACAAAAATATCAAGATTTTTCTAATGAACTATTAGGAGTAAAAAAAGTAAAAAATGAAAATAAAGCGACTCAAATAGGTCATAACTATAATATTAATAATGGGTTATAGAATTTAGAAAAAAAGGAGATTAAGTGATGGAAAAGAGAGCTCTTGGAAAAGGTTTAAGTGCACTGATACCACCTAAGGAAGCAGAATATTCAACGCAAGAAACCATATTACAGATACCAACCACTCAAATAAAAACCAACAGGTATCAGCCTCGTGTGGCGTTTAACCAAGAAAAACTTAACGAACTTATCGGATCAATTAAAGAAAAGGGTGTGGTGCAGCCTGTTTTAGTAAGAAGGGTTGAAACGGGTTATGAATTAATCGCAGGTGAACGGCGCCTTCGGGCAGCGAAGGCGCTTGGGCTGGATAACGTCCCGGCTATTGTCAAAAACGTTGCTGACGTAGATATGCTGGAGCTTTCTTTAATAGAGAATATCCAGCGCGAAGAACTGAACCCAATTGAAGAGGCGCACGCATTTCAAAAATTCATCACCGATTTTAATTTCACTCAAGATAAAATCGCAAAAGCCTTAAGCAAAGATCGCTCGACGATAGCAAATACGATAAGGCTATTAGACTTGCCGAAAAAGATACAAGACCATATTTCTAAAGGCGACATCACCGCAGGGCATGCGAAGGCGATGCTCGCTCTTCCGACGGAAACAGACCAGATGCGCGTCTGCGCTTTCATAATCAAGAAGGGGCTGTCCGTGAGGGAGACAGAGAATTTGGTATCGGCCAAAACTTCCGTCACAAAAAAGCGGGCAGGTTTCCAGCAAAAAGAGCAAACAATAGTTGATCTGGAAACCGAGCTCCAACAGCTCTTCGGGACTCGCGTCAGAATATTCCATGGTAAAAAGCGCGGCAGGATACAAATCGAGTATTACTCGAACGAAGATTTAAATCGCATATTAGGCGTAATTCAGTCGAAAAGACCTTGACGAGAAGTCCTTTCCCGTATACAATATAATGCCCTAACAATAAATATAATTATATGACACAACAAACATTAGTCTTAATAAAACCAGACGGTTTGAAAAAATCTCTAACCGGAAACGTCTTGACGCGCCTTTCCGAGACAAAGCTCGACATTGTGGCGGCGAAGATTGTAAAGGTGTCACGCGAGCTGGCAGAGAAGCACTACGCGGCGCTTAAAGACAAACCATTCTATGGGGATTTAATAAAGTATATAATGGGAGAATATCATAAGAAAAAAGTCATGGCGCTCGTATATTGGGGTGAGGATGCAATCAATAATGTAAGAAAGATATGCGGCTCCACAAATCCGGAAGAAGCAGACCCTGTTTCAATACGGGGCGCATACGGCAGGATAACTACAAAAGGCGTATATGAAAATGTGATCCACGCTTCTACAAATGCACAAGAGGCAGAACGGGAGATAAAGCTCTGGTTCCAGCCAGACGAAGTTATAGTGGATCTGTATCCTACAAAAATTATTAAAGAAAAGATTGAAAGGCGAGCTTGGGCATAGTGAGGGAGGGGGCTTGAATTGATTAGATCGATGACAGGCTTTGGTAAGGCAGAAGCAAGATTTCGGAATGGCAGGATAATCATTGAGCTAAAGAGCGTAAACCACAAGTTCTTTGACGCAACATTGAAACTCCCCAATAACATCGCCGTCTTCGAAGACAGCATAAAAGAGGCCCTGCAACGAAAGATAAAGCGCGGCAAGGTTAACTTAAATTTAATCTACGACGGCGCACTATTAAAAGGCGAGAGAATGAGGATAGATAAGCTTGCGGCAAAGAACTACTACGAGGAATTGTCGGGGCTCAAACGATATCTCGGGCTAAAGGACGAAATAGCCATAAAGGATATTCTGGATCTTCCGGGAATCCTCAGCTGTGAGGTGGGAGAGAAGAGCCTCGCAAAAGTCTGGCCTAAGATAAAGTTGGCGCTCGACAAGGTCATAGACAAGTTATTGGCTGACAGAGAAAAAGAGGGCAGGTCCATATATATAGACCTTAAAAAAAGGGCCAAATCGATAGAAGGGATGCTCGCACTTATAAAAGCGAGAGCCCATCTTAATATAGAAGAATATAGAAAAAGATTTGCTGAGAGAGTAAAAGATCTTACCAGTGGCCGCGACATCGATATGGGAAGATTAGAGATGGAAGTGGCGATCTTCGCTAAAAATAGCGACATATCCGAAGAGATAACGCGGCTCAAGAACCATCTTTCAAATTTTAACAAGACGATCTATGGTAACGACGAGGTTGGCAAGAAGATAGACTTTATAGCGCAAGAGCTGCATAGAGAGATAAACACTATCGGCTCAAAGGCGAGCGATTTTAAGATTTCAAAAAATGTCATTGAGATAAAAGGCGAGATAGAGAAGATACGCGAGCAGGCGAAGAACCTCGAGTGATGAAAAGCCTAAAAGGGAAGCTATTCGTGATCTCTGCTCGTTCGGGGAGTGGCAAGACAACACTTTGTAAAAGACTGCTCGAAGACAACCTGGGTCTCGCACATTCGATATCGATGACGACACGGCTGCCGAGGCCGGGAGAAAAGGGCAGCGTCGACTATTACTTCGTATCCAGAAGATATTTTTGCCAGATGATAAAGAAAAGGGCCTTTTTGGAATACGAAGATAATTTCGGATACTTTTATGGCACACCAAAAAGATTTATTAAGGATAAGCTGAAAGAAGACGCCCCCGTTCTTTTAAGCATAGATGTAAAAGGTGCCATGAAGATCAAAAAAATTTATCCCAAAAATAGCATTCTCATCTTTATACTCCCGCCGTCGATCGATAGCCTAAGAAAGAGGCTAAGCCAGAGAATGTCCGAAGGGCAAAGCAGCATATCTAAGAGACTCGGCATTGCTAGAAGAGAGATGGCTTACAAAGATAGATATGATTATAGAATTGTAAATGATCAATTGGAGAGAGCGTATAGAAAATTGAAAAAAATAATAGTATCTGAAATGAACAATCAAAAGGAAGGCATATGGAGAATGTACCGATAGATGAATTATTAAATAAGACGAGCAGTGTGTATAAACTCGTGATACTCGCTTCCAATCGGGCGATAGAGCTAAACGAGGGCGCCCATCCGCTAATTAACTCTACTCCCGACGCTAAGCCTGTAAATATAGCGGTGCGGGAAATATTGGAAGGCAAAGTTTCCTATAAGGTGAAAGAGGGCAAGTGAGAGAGGCTAAAAAGACTATAATATTGGGGGTGACTGGCAGCATCGCAGCGTATAAGTCCTGCGAGATCATAACAGCTCTTGCCAAAGATTCCGTGGACGTGCACGTTTTGTTAACGAAAGAGGCAGGCCAATTCATAACTCCCCTCACGCTCCAGACCCTTTCGCATAACAAGGTTATAACGGATATGTTCGAACTCCCTACAGAGTGGAACCCTGTGCACACTGCACTTGCAGATAAGGCCGAGTTGGTTTTGATAGCGCCTGCCAGCGCTAACATAATAGGAAAACTCGCGAATGGAATATGCGACGATATATTAAGCTGTGTGATATTTGCTACAAAAGCGCCCGTTTTAATAGCGCCGGCAATGAATGAGAAGATGTATAAGCACAAGGTTGTCCAGGAGAACATAACTAAACTTAAAAAAATCGGCTACAATTTTATAGGTCCCATCAAAGGAAGCCTCGCCTGCGGATGCGTAGACATTGGCCACCTTGCTGAAATAAAAGACATTGTTAATGAAGCGAAGAGGCTTTTGTCCGCCTTCGCCAACAATGAGCAAACAGATAGAAGCCTTCGGCGGGCAACCCGCCGAAGGCTATCTACAAGAATGCCCAAATACACGAAGGCGGGTTGAAGTGATGCGTATCCTGGTAACTGCAGGGCCCACCCGCGAGAAGATAGACCCAGTACGGTTTCTGTCAAATTATTCTACAGGCACATTTGGCTACGAGATCGCAAGGGCGGCATTGCGAAGAGGCTGTCGCGTTACCCTCATTAGCGGACCGACCTGTCTAAAAGTGCCCGTAGGCTTAAAGCTTATTCGGGTTGAAAGCGCCATCCAGCTAAGAGACGCCGTTAAGAGAGAGGCTAAAAAATCAGACTGCCTTATAATGGCTGCAGCAGTTTCTGACTGGTGCATTAAGCGGGAGGTAAAAAATAAGATAAAACGCCGGCCCGGCAAAAATAGATTAGAGCTGATAGAAAATCCCGACATACTTTCTGAAGTTAGCAAAAATAAAGGCAGGCTAATATCAGTAGGGTTTGCCCTTGAAACCGAAAACTTGGTAAAAAATGCCTTTAAGAAATTAAAAGAGAAGAACCTGGATCTTATAATCGCAAATCAATTAAGCCGAAAAAGAAACGTATTCGGCGATAATGCAGTAGACGTGTTAATGATAGATAGATTAGGGAATAAAATGGCAGTGCGGCGCAAGTCGAAGAAGGCGCTGGCCGAGATTGTCCTTGACAGGATCTTGAATTTTAATAGATAGTCAAAATTTTGAGGCGTTGTATGAGGAAAAATGCTTTTACATTAATAGAGCTTCTATTTGTAATAGGCATATTTTTACTAATGGTAGCGCTGCTGGGGCCTTTTGTACAGATGGCGAAAGATCGGTCACATGAAATAGATTGTGCTAATAACTTAAGAAAGATAAGTTTGGGGTTACATATGT
Source organism: Candidatus Omnitrophota bacterium (assembly GCA_023247385.1). GTDB lineage: Bacteria > Omnitrophota > Gorgyraeia > 2-01-FULL-45-10 > 2-01-FULL-45-10 > JAHFGO01. The sequence continues at coordinate 16,867 of JAHFGO010000023.1, forward strand.
ACGCCGCAGACCATGGGGAGGCCTTTCCGCCAGATTTAGGTGCATTATATCCAAATTATGTTGACGACGAGAAAGCGTTTGATTGCCCGGCGAGCAAATCCGTTGGAACGCAAAATAAGCCAGATTATAATTATTCTAAAGGCCTTACAGAGGCTTCGTCTGACAAAGAGATAATAGTGCAGGATTTAGATAATAATCATAAAAAGAACGGCAAAAACATATTGAGGATCAACGGCTCTGTGGAATGGACGCGTTGATAAAAATCGGCGTGGTAGCCAAGGGGCAAGGCAGGAGTCTGCAAAACTCTTATACGCGAGTTCGATTCTCGCCCACGCCTCCAGTTTTGCCGTAGTTTAAGTGTGGCAAAATTGTCCCGAGCCGCTGTAGTCTACTATAGGTAGCGATGGGCTACAGCATTATTTGGGCGGTTGGCGCAGTTGGTTAGCGCGCCACGTTGACATCGTGGAGGTCAGTGGTTCGAGTCCACTACCGCTCACCATGTACCACTCGCGACATCAGAGAATAGCTATCGCTCGGGTACATGGCACAGCCATGCTATGTATCTGAGGAGCGAAGCGACGAATGGTACATAGCCATATGTGTAGTGGTACATGCCCTGTACCGGAGGCTATTGTTTGACAGTAGGCCGACTGGTACAGGGCAACTCATTCGGAGTTAATATGTATTACGTCTATGTCTTACTGAGTGAAAAAGACAATAATTTCTATATCGGATTTTCTGAGAACGTTGAGCAACGTCTCGACGAGCATAACGCAGGCAAGAACGTAAGCACTAGATTAAGGCGTCCTTTTAGGCTTATATATTGTGAAGGCCACACCTCAAAATCCGACGCTCTTCGAAGAGAAAAATATTTCAAGAGCTCGAAAGGCAAAACGACTCTCAAACAGATCTTGAAAGACGCATTGGCAAATAATGATGTATTTTGCACAAAAAGATACTTAATTTAATCTCCTTCGGGGAAACTGCCCATTTCGCAGTTTTTACCTCTCGCCCTCTCATATTTAATCCGTCGGCATTTAATCGATTTTACGCGATATTTTAGATTGTTAAAGAGGGCGAAAAGCTATATAATCAAGCGCAGTAAAAAAAGGCCATATTCAGCGAGATCAAAATGGAAGAAAAAGAAGCGATTACGGATAATATAAAAGCATGTGAAGAGGCAATGCAATTCTTTTCAAATCCTGGAAGGAGAGAAAGAGAAGCGTGGGTTGTTGGCCAGTTTCTGAAAAATATAGGCATAAATTTTGAAAACAGTGAATTAACGCCTGGCAACAATCCACCGGATGTCATTTTTCAAAACGCTATATTTGAGATAAAGGAAATAGATAAAAAGGGACGCAGGCGGCATGATGAATATAAACAGAAATTAATAGGGGCTAGATCTGCTACTCAGCGCGAGGACTTAATAGAACCATATGAGTTTAAGCATATTACCTTGCAAGAAATTGTAGATAGAATAGCCGAAGAATTGAGAACTTTCAATTATAGTTTAGATTTTTCCAAAGACACAGACATATTGTTTTATATAAATTTCAGCTGTAAGGAAAATCAAAACTATACAATTTCCGATAATAATATCTTGAAAAAATGGCGCTCCGTTTCTATTATTACGAACAACAATCTTTCTTGCGTTTTTTATGCGGCTGATAGTGCACCACAATTTATAAAATCACGAATAGGTGAAATTATAAAAAGACCTATTGACAATACAACCATTTAGTTGTATACTTTATAGGGAAGGATAAAGAGGTTTGTGGCTAAAGTAACAGCTTATTATTACCTTGCAGAATTCGGCAAGTCACCTGTAAAAGAATTTATCGATACATTAGACTTTAAGTCACAGAGGAAGTTCTTCTTCGTTAAAGAGTTATTAGAGGAATTTGGGCATAGGTTGCCGTTTCCACACGCGAAATATATCGGAGACAGCATATTTGAGTTACGGTTTAAAGGGCATGAAGGCGCAATAAGAGTATTATATTTCTTTTACCATGAGAATAGAGCAATATTTACCAATGGTTTTATCAAAAAGGCTAACAAAACACCAAAAAATGAGATCAATATAGCTATTGAAAGAAGAAATAATTTTCTGAATAGACAAAGAGGAGAGGATAAAAAATGAGATTACAAAAAGTAGATGAACATTTAAAAGAGAAGATGAAGGACCCGTACTTCAGAGAGCTTTACGAACTTGAAGAACAAAAGCTCAAGATCGTAAAGAGAATCATTGAATATCGTGTCAAAAACAAGCTTAGCCAGAAGCAGTTAGCTGACAAAGTAGGGGTTACCCAACAGCACATTTCGAAGATTGAAAACGGGGAATTTAGCAGCATCTCTACCCTTGAAAAGGTATTGCTTTTTATCGGTTATACGGTTAAAATGCAAGCTATTCCACTTAGCCAGGGTATTAAGCATAGGCTTGAGCGGTTTATTCATCCCAAGGGGCGGGTACAGTTTGCCTAGACTTCAGAGATAAGTTTAGGTTAGAGTCTTGTCCTCCCCGCCAGTTTTCGCCAGCGATTTTATTGTAGCGAAAACTGTCCCGAACGAAGCGAGGGGCTACATACATGGGCGAGTGGTGGAATGGCATACACGAAGGACTTAAAATCCTTTGGCCGTAAGGTCTTGAGGGTTCAACTCCCTCCTCGCCCACCAAATTTGCGAAGCAAAATTGTCCCGAGGGACCGCAACATTAAAATATTATGGACATATCAACGTTACGACATAGCACTTCTCACGTGATGGCGCAGGCGGTAAAAGCCTTATGGCCCGATGTAAAACTCGGGATCGGCCCGTCTATAGAAGATGGTTTTTATTATGATTTTGATAAGAACCAACCTTTTTCGCCGGAGGATCTTGGAAGAATAGAGGCGAAGATGCGCGAGATAGTAAAGAAGAATTATAAATTTGAAAGAGAAGGGTTAAAAAAGGAAGACGCGATAAAATTATTTAAGAAGATGAAGGAGCCTTATAAAGTAGAACTCATTAAAGAAATCTCGGATGATACCGTATCTATATACAAGTGCGGCGACTTTGTCGATCTCTGCAGGGGGCCGCACATTGAGTCTACCGGCAAGATAAAGGCATTTAAGCTTCTCTCGATAGCAGGAGCCTACTGGCACGGGATAGAAACTAATCCCATGCTTCAGAGAATATACGGCACTGCCTTCGAAACCGAAAAAGAGCTAGCCGATTATTTAACATTATTAGAAGAGGCCAAAAAGAGGGACCATAGAATATTGGGGAAACAACTTGAAATTTTTAGCCTGAATGAGGAGACTGGGCCGGGCCTTGTATTGTATCATCCAAAAGGGGCGATGCTAAGAAGCATAATAGAAGATTATATAAGAAAAGAGCACCTTAAAAGGGGCTACGAACTCGTAATAGGGCCGCATATAATGAAGAGCGATATCTGGATAACATCGGGCCACTACGATTATTA
>JAHFGO010000097.1 GCA_023247385.1 Candidatus Omnitrophota bacterium
ATGGTATAAAAAAATCACCCCGAAACGAACTGAATATTAAAAGTTAATTTTTTTATGCGGATAATAAATATATTTTTTATTTTTTTAATAACAATCGGTCACTTCAGCATCTCACCCAATCCATCCTGCGCAAAAGAGATGATCCTTTTTAGTTTCGAGAAAGACCCTGAAGGATGGGAGATACCTGATTGGGCCTTTGCGAAGAAGGACCATGTGGGTAAGCAGATAAGCATCTCTGAGTTTCACGCAAGTTCCGGGAGATATTCGTTAGAGTTAGATTCAGAATTTAGCGGCGGCCCATCGTGGGAGGGCTCATACGTTGAACGCCTTATAGATGTGACCGATTGGACCCCATTTAAGTTTTTATCCATTGACATCTTCCTGCCAGAGGGCGCGCCGCACGGCCTTAGGGCGCGGATAATATTGACTGTAGGAGAGGAATGGAAATGGGTAGAGATGAATAAGACTATTCCGCTCGCACCAGGAGAATGGATCGTTATAAAAGTAGATCTCACTGCCGATAGCACGAACTGGAGAAAATTCATCGATGATAGTTTCAGAAGCGATGTAAGAAAACTTGGCATCAGGATAGAGTCCAATGGCAAGATCGCTTATAACGGGCCGCTATATATCGACAACGTGAAGCTATCGGATTAATTACGAATGAAACCTCGCACAAACCAGACTTTTAACTAAAGAGAGGTTCCATATGCAATTGTATTCGGTATACATATGAAATACGGTTATTTCGACGATAAAAATAAAGAATTCGTGATCACAAGGCCGGATACGCCGACGCCTTGGATAAATTATTTAGGGTGTGACGAATATTGCGCACTTATGTCAAACACAGCAGGTGGTTACAGTTTTCATCGCGATCCTAAAGATAAGAGAATAACCAGATTCCGATATAACAACATCCCAGTGGATAGGCCGGGCCGGTATATATATCTGCGCGATCAGAGTACAGAAGAATATTGGTCGGCAATGTGGCAGCCGGTAATAAAACCACTTCCACCCCGGAGGTGTGATCTAAAATCACACCTCCGGGGTGTGTATCGGTACGAGTGTAGACATGGCCTTGGTTATACAATTATAAAATCGAAATATAGAGATATAGCAACGCAAACCACATATTTTGTTCCTCTTGGAGAGAACCTCGAATTCTGGGCATTGAAAATAAGGAATGATTCGAAGAAGGCTCGCCGCATCAAGATCTTCACATATCTTGAATTCTGTCTCTGGCATGCCGAGATGGATATGACAGATTTTCAGTATACGCTGAATATTGCTAGCGCGGTCAATGAAGGTAATATAATATTTCATCAGACAGGCTATGCCCCAAAATCTGGAAGATTGGGGTTAGCGTATTTTGGGTGTAATAAGAAGATCTCCGGATACGACTGTGATAGAGAGACATTCATAGGACAGTATCACTCCGAGAGCCACCCCATCGCCGTAGAGAAGGGCAAGTCTTTTAATTCCATAGCTTCCGGCGGAAATCCAATCGCAAGTGTCTCTTTAACTGTAACGTTGGGAAAAGGTGAATCGAGAGATATTGTATTCGTACTGGGCGTAGCCCAGACAAAGGATGAGGCAAAAGATACGCATAGGAAATACTTGGCCGAGAAGAGCGTTTATCAAAAACTGGAGGAGCTAAAATCTTATTGGAGCGAGTACCTTGAGCACTATCAGGCGGATACGCCCGATATGGAAGTCAATTCAATGGTCAATATCTGGAACCAGTATCAATGCCGAACTACTTTCAATTGGTCAAGGTTCGCTTCATATTACGAGGCAGGCATAGGTAGAGGCATGGGATTCAGGGATTCGAATCAGGATACTTTAGGAGTCCTCCACGCCATACCCCAAAGAGTAAGAGTGAGAATAAAAGAGCTGGCCTCCAATCAGTTTAAAAACGGTTCGTCATATCATAAATTTTTTCCGCTCACCAAAACGGGGGAGAAGGGCGGCTACTCGGACGATCCATTATGGCTTATCATGTCAACGAGCGCATACATAAAAGAGACCGGTGACATCGGCTTTTTGAATGAAAAAGTAAAATTTGTTGACGCCGAACCAGCATCGATGTATGAGCATCTGAAGAAGGCCATAGATTTTGTATTGAGCGAAAAAGGTCCAAAGGGATTTGTATTGATGCGCTTTGCGGACTGGAACGATTGCCTAAATCTCGGGATCGATAATGAAATTGCTGAAACGACATGGGTGCCTGAACTGTTATATGTCGAGATGCAGGAATTTTTAACAATTGCAAAGTTTCTCGATAAAATTGACGATTACGAGAAATATAGTAAGGTTGCCGAGGCCATAAAGGATAATTTTAACAAAAATGCATGGGATGGCAAATGGTATATAAGAGGGATCGATAAATATGGCAAGGCGGTGGGCTCTGCCAAATGTAAAGAGGGAGGTAATATAGACCTCTTGCCTCAGGCATGGGCTGTTATGAGCGGCATCGGCGACGAGCCTAAGAAAAAGTTATGTATGGACATGGTCAAAATTTATCTCGACACCAAATACGGCATAATGCTGATAGCGCCGCCATATAAGGAATATGATGAGAAGCTGGGCGCTGTCACAACATTTGCACCAGGTCTAAAGGAGAACGGCGGAATCTTCTGCCATTCGAACCCATGGGCCATGATAGCGGAGACGATCCTTGGCCGCGGCGATATTGCATTTAAATATTATAAGACGATTTTACCTCCAACAAAAAATAAGATAGCCGATATCCATCTCGCAGAGCCTTATATTTACTCGCAGTTCATTACAGGAAAGCATAATCCGAACTTTGGCCGTGCAAGAAACTCATGGCTTACAGGAACGGCCGCATGGAATTTTGTAGCGATCTCAAATTATATCTTAGGCGTCCGGCCGGATTACAACGGGCTAATAATAGATCCGTGTATTCCGTCTAAATGGAAATCTTTTAAGGTGAAAAGGGTTTTCAGGGGTGCAACATACGATATAAATGTCAGAAATCCAAAAAATGTCAATAGAGGTATCAAATCATTAACTGTAGATGGCATGAAACTGGAGGGGAATGTAGCCCCGGTTTTTAAAGACAAGAATGTCCATAAAGTAGAAGTGGTGATGGGTTAGAAATAAATTAAAAATTTAAAAATCAAAATGTAAAATTGAAATTAAAAATTTTAAATTTTGAACTTCAATTTTGAGTTTTTCATTTTAAACTTTAAATTTACGAAAGGAGAAGGCGTAGCATGAACGATTTGCCATTCATATCGATAATAAATCCGATCAGGAATGTCGAGAGGACGCTTGAAACAAATTTAAAATTTCTTTTAGATATAGACTATCCCAAAGATAGAATGGAGATTGTATTTGGAGATGGCGGTTCGACTGATAAAACGGTTGATATCATAAGCAAGTGGCAAAAGAAGTACGAACTCATAAAATTGGTAATAGTGCCAAATTCAAAATCGCCTGGCGAGGCAAGGAATGCTGCGCTGAAGATGGCAAATGGCGATTACATACTATTTACCGACGGTGACTGTGCACCGAGAAAAGACTGGACCAAGAAGATACTGGAGCCATTTTTTAAGGATCCTCAAATAGGAATGGTCGGAGGCGAGATACATACGATGAGGACAAATCCAAATAATGATGTCGAGGCATACTGTGAACAGACTAAATTTTTGATGGTCTCCGGCAGATGCCTTCTTAGGAATGAGGGCTACTATCCTAATATCACAAAAGACCTGCCGCATGAAGTGAATGGTAATATACACAGTCCATTCTTCGCCACAGCCAATGCGGCTGTCAGCAAAGCTGCGGCTGATGCGATTGGAAGAGAGTTTTGGCATGAGATAACTAGCGAAGACGTCGACTTTTCCTTGCGCATACTGAAAGCCGGCTTCAAATTATATTTTAAGCCTTCAGCCATAGTAGATCATATGCACAGGGTCACGCTGCAGGCCTATTGTAAACAGCTGTATGGTTATGGTTTTGGCCATCCGCTCGCCGTGCAGAAACATGCGAAGGATGTCATAGAGATGCAGTTCCAATATACGCCAACCTATATTACCTTCGTGGCTCCCTTTCCAATAAAAGGCATCATATATATAGGTGACTTCCATTTTATGCACGTATTTGGTTTAGCCTTTATAATAAATATCATACAGACACTCTTTACAGGAAACATTACCATCTGGCTACCCATTTGGTTGGCACTATTTGGATTCTTTAAGTACAGATATTTTAGCCCGATGCTAAGGTTAGATCCGAAAAGCAAACTTTTCACATGGGCCAAGATAAGATACATTTCAAACTGGGCTCTCATGAAAGGTGGATTTAAGGGTGCTAAGACATTCGGCGTAATATATCTGGAATCGAGCTGGTAAATTAAGTCCCTCGGATGCTCCTATTCGTCGCATCCTCGGGACAAATTTTGCAAAGCAAAATTTGGAGGCGGTCTATGGCCATACGGGAAAGGATATTAAGCGGCGATCGTTTCACTGAAAAAGAGCGAAGAAACTTATCCATACTTGATATCATAAGAAGGTCAAGAGAGGCCTCGCGAGCCGAAATATCAAGAATTACCCACCTGAACATAGTAACTATATCTAATTATATCGACGACTACATCGCTAAGGGCCTCGTATTGGAAAAAGGTCTAGATGTATCTACAGGAGGCAGAAGGCCAGAGCTTCTTGAGGTCAATCCAAGATATGGTTACACCGTTGGCGTAGATCTAGGCGCTCCGCAAATAACGGAAGATTCCAATCTAATTGGAGTGATGGTGGATACATCTGGGAAAATTGTTTCAAAAGACAAGATAAAAAAAGAGGAGGAGCCACAGGAGGCGTTCATCGATAAGATTACAAATGTTGTCAGAGAGGTCCTGTCAAAATCCAAGATAGATAAAAGTAAGCTAAAGGGAATAGGAATAGGAATTTGGGGGGTCTTGGATCGATATAGAGGTGTGGTAAGGTACGCAGTGGAAAAAGGAGGCGTCTTCAGTTACTCTGCCTTGCAGTCTGCGCTCGAGAGAGAATTTGATGCACCTACTTTAGTTGAGCACGATGCCACTGCTGGAGCGCTAGGCGAGAAATGGATGGGCTTGGGCTTAAGCACAGAAGCTGAGGATATAATATATATGTGTTCCGATTCTAGTTGCGGCCTTATGCTAAACGGCGAGCTTTACTACGGTGCATCAAAGAGCGCCGGAGAGCTGAATATAAATCCGCCTCTGCCGGGCGTCAAAGACGAGGGTTGCTGGGCAAGATACGACTACGGGTGCGGATTTAGATCAAGAGGCATAGATTTGGGGATTACTGTCAGAACCAGAGCTTATTTAAAACAAAAAGGTAACTCCTCTAAGATTTTGGAACTTGCCGGAGGTAGTGTAGATAAGATAACGTTGAGCACAGTAATAGAAGCCGCCAGGGCTCAGGATAAAGTTGCAATAGGTTTTTTGACGGAAGCGGGAGATTACCTTGGAGCTAAAATAGCATTTCTTATAAATTTATTCAATCCGGATGCCGTAGTTATAGGTCGAGGCATAGAAAGATGCGGCGAAATATTTCTGGAGGCTGTTAGAAGCGGTGCAAAGAAATGGGCGTATGAAGAGAGCCTTAAGATTGCACGGATAAGCCCGACCACCCTCGGCGAAGATTCGATTGCATGCGGGGCCGCAGCCCTTGTGATGCAGCAGGTATTTGCGAGAATATAAATATAGGAGAGGATATGGAAAAATCAAAAATCAAAAATCAAAATGCAAAATTGAAATTCAAAGTTCAAAATTTTAAATTTTTAATTTCAATTTTAATCTTTACATTTTACATTTTGAATTTTCTGACGGGTTGCAGTGACAAAGCACCTTCGAGTCAAAATGCTCCCGAAGCCAAGAAGGAGATCACGATTACGATGTGGCTCATCGGGTCAGAAGGCCAAGCCATTACTATAAAAGAGCTATCGGAGGACTTTCATAAAAAGACAAATATAAAAGTTAAATGTGAAGCGCTCTCATGGGGTGATGCGCATTCTAAATATCTTACTTCTATAGCGGGCGGTGTAGCTCCTGATATCGGCACCATGGGGCTTACGTGGGGTACGGAATTCGGAAATCTCGGAGCCATGGTTAACCTCAATACAGCATATCCAAATGAAATAAGAACTATCAAGGAATCTGTTTTTCCTGGCTTGTGGAATTCAATTGAATATAAAGGAAAGATATTCGGCATACCTTTCGATATGACAGAATACGTGCTCTACTATAGAAATGATATAATTTCAAAACCGCCCAAAGACTGGAATGAATTAACAAGCCTACTTGCCGAACTTAGCAGTAAGGCCAAAGGCATGATATTCGACTGGGGGTCACTGAGTTGGATAGGATATTCTCCATTTTTGTGGCAGGCCGGCGGTGACTATTATAGTGAGAACTATGCGAAAGTTACGGTGGACTCACCTGAAGCCGTAGCAGGGTTAAAGTTTTTTGCTGAACTG
>JAHFGO010000024.1 GCA_023247385.1 Candidatus Omnitrophota bacterium
ATATAATAGACACTGCATTGCGGGGTGGAGCAGCCTGGTAGCTCGTTGGGCTCATAACCCAAAGGTCGTCCGTTCGAATCGGACCCCCGCTACCAATTTTGCAAAGCAAAATTGATCCTGAAGCACCGTTAAGCAATACGACTAAAGGAAGCATTGTAGGTGCTGAAGGACATAGAGCAACCTCTACTTCTTCTGAGGAACTTCTTTTAAGACTATCTCGTCTTTTCGAACAACGCCCATCTTTTCACGCGCTTTCTTCTCGATGTAAGTTATGTCCGTCTCGAGCCTTCGCTTTTCTTCTGCGAGCTGTCTATTCTCTTCTTTAAGAGAATTTATTCTCTCTTCTAATTTTTTATTCTTGTAATGAAGTTCCTGGTATTTCGCAAAAGGGGGTAGAAATATTACGATGAGGATGCTTATAACAAGATATATCTTGGTACGGTTTATCTTTTTCGCCATCCGTCTTCCTGTATTAAGTTATTCATGGTAGTTAGCGTTCGCCGGATGAGCCCGCCGAAGGTTATCTTCACTGTAACACTATTTACACGAAGGCGGGCCATATGGCCTTGCCGTAGACGGCCGATTTTCCTAGCTCTTCCTCGATACGCAGAAGTTCGTTATATTTGCATATTCTGTCAGTCCTGGAGACTGAACCGGTTTTGATCTGTCCTGTATTTGCGGCGACCGCGAGATGCGCTATTGTAGTGTCTTCTGTCTCGCCGGAACGGTGCGAGACCACAGCGGTGTAATTGTTTCTTTTGGCTAAATCTATCGCATCGAGCGTCTCGGTGAGGGTACCTATCTGATTTAGTTTTATGAGAATTGAATTGGCTACTTTTTTTTCTATCCCCATCCTTAAGCGTTTTACGTTCGTAACAAATATATCGTCTCCGACAAGCTGAATTTTTTTCCCTAACTCATCGGTTAGGACCTTCCAACAATCCCAATCATCTTCTGCAAGGCCATCCTCTATGGAAACTATCGGATACTTTCCAACCCATCTTGCATAGAATTCTATCATGTCATGGCTGGAATTTTCTTTCTTTGACTCTGAGCCCAAAATATATTTACCATTTTTATAGAATGAAGTCGCTGCGGGGTCGAGGGCTATCGCTATCTCCTTTCCAGCCTTGTAGCCGGCCCTGTCTATTGCAGCCAATATCACCTCCACTGCCTCTTCATTTGACTTCAAATCCGGCGCAAAGCCTCCTTCATCGCCAACAGCTGTCGAAAGCTTCTTATTATGCAGGATCTTCTTTAGATTATGAAAGACCTCGGCACCCATCCTTAGTGCCTCGCGGAATGAATCTGCGCCGATAGGCATCACCATAAACTCCTGCAGGTCGACATTATTGTCAGCATGCGAGCCGCCATTAAGAATGTTCATCATCGGTATCGGAATAATTTTAGCCTTGTCTCCGCCTATATACCTATATAGGCTCATGCCTTTAAAGTCGGCGGCTGCCTTTGCCGCTGCCAGAGAGACTCCGAGAATGGCATTTGCGCCAAGCCCGCCCTTATTAGGCGTGCCGTCCAGGTCTATTAATAATTGGTCCAACTCGCCCTGCCTTAACGCATCTTTTCCTTTTATCGCTTTTTTAATTTCGCCGTTAACGTTATTGACGGCTTTCAATACGCCCTTGCCCATATAGCGTGATTTGTCGCCATCACGAAGCTCTACTGCCTCATGTTCGCCGGTCGACGCGCCGCTTGGAACAGCGGCACGTCCAAAGGAGCCGTCTTGCAGCATTACGTCAACTTCGACTGTGGGGTTGCCCCTGGAATCCAAAATCTCCCGTGCCTTAACATCCTTAATCTTAGTGCTCATAATATCCTTACACGTCTCCCTTCTATTTTTAATCTCCCTTCAGAGAATAACTTTATCGCCTCAGGGTATATTTTATGCTCTTCTTCATGCATGCGCTCTACAAGGCTCTTCTCGGTATCATCATCTTTTACTTCCACGCACCGTTGCAGGATTATCGGGCCATGGTCGAGCTTTTCATCTACAAAATGCACAGTTGGGCCTGTTACCTTAACACCGTATTCCAAGGCATCTTTAATGCCATGGGTTCCCTTAAAAGACGGCAACAGCGCAGGATGAATATTCATAATTCTATTTTTGTATTCTTTTATAAAGTAGGGACTCATGAGGCGCATAAAACCTGCCAGGACAACCAACTCTACATTTTTCTTCTTCAAATTTTTTATGATCTCTTTGTCAAGGGCTTCACGTGTTTTAAAATCTTTCGGATTCAGAATAAGTGTATCTATTCCTGCTCTCGCAGCTCTTGTAAGTGCAAATGCATTCTTATTGTCGCTGACGACAAATGCTAGCTTCGCCGGTACATAACCGCTCTTTACACTGTCGATTATAGCCTGCAGATTAGTTCCGCTTCCTGAACAAAGGACTGCTATATTCATTTTTTGCTTCGCCATATTTAACCTATCAGACTCTTTATCTTCTCCACTATTGCTTCTTTCGAGTTAACGCCTATCATACGCGAGACTTCTTTGCCATCTTTAAAGAGAATGAGCGTCGGAATATTTAGGATAGAAAGCTCTGTTGCGATATCTGGGTTTTCGTCCACGTTAGATTTGGAGACGTTTATCTTTCCTTTCAGATCCTCCGCGATCTTCTCCACGGTTGGTGCGATTATCTTGCATGGCATACACCACGGTGCCCAGAAATCTATAAGCACAGGCTTATCTGATTTCAATACCTCTTTTTCGAAATTCTCTTTAGTTATTTCTAACATTTTTACCCTCTCTTTACAATAACTTTTGTGGGACAGGCTTCGGCGCCCTTTTCAATACCCTCTGTTTCGCACTTTTCGTAATTTACCCTGGCGAGATTATTCTCCACCTTATACGCAGTGGGGCAGGCCTGCTCACATTTGTGGCAGGCGATACAACCGGCGCTGCAGACCTTCGATACCACAGCGCCCGTATCCGTAGATTTACACTTTACATAGTAGTGGTTTTTTACAGGGGTTAATTCATATAGCTGTTTGGGGCAAATTTTTACGCAAATGCCGCAGGCAGTGCATTTGTTGGGATCCACCTCCGGAAGATTATTCGCGCCCATCTTTATGGCTCCGAAAGGGCAGGCTGTAACACAATCGCCGAATTCAAGACAGGCGAAATTACACGCCTTTTGGCCGCCGAAGACCAGCGATGCGGCCTGGCAAGTCTTTATGCCCTGATAGGTGTACTTTTCTTTTGCCCGGTTGCCGCCATTGCAAAGTAGCGTTGCGACGAGCTTCACTTTTGCTTTATGCTCAACGCCGAGCAGTTCCGCAATCGACTCGCGCGCCTCGTCATTACTCACTACACAACCTGCTGGTATCGCCTCGTGCTTTATAAGCGCCTCTGCGAATGCAGCGCAACCCGCTTTGCCGCATGCCCCGCAGTTCGATCCCGGAAGCTTGGAAAGAATCATAAATGTGGTAGGGTCAACTTCTATGCTGAATAATTTTAGCGCATAAGCCAGTCCTACGCCAAAGACCAGCCCTAGCGCTGCCATTGTTATAACCGGAGTAACTATGTGCATTATCATATTTTAAATCCGCTGAATCCTAAAAACGCGAGCGACATCAGGCTCGCGATTATGAATGTAATCGGCACGTCTTTAAAACTGTGAGGGATATCGGCAAATTCCAGCCTCTCCCTGATTCCGGACATGATGAACATCGCAAGCGTATACCCGACTCCAGCACCAAAACCCTGAACCAAGGATTTCAAGAGGCTTCCGGACACTGCCTTACCATGTAAAAAGAACATATCGGTATTTAAAACCGCCACGCCCAAAACCGCGCAGTTTACCGTGATGAGGGCAAGATATATCCCGAATATCTTATAAAGGATGGGGAGTTTTTTCTGTATCACTATTTCAGTGAATTGGACGAATGAAGCTATTACAAGGATAAAGCTTATCGTTCTTAAATATTCGAGATGATAGGGCACGAGCACGAAATAATATATGAGCCAGCTTATGAAAGACGCCATCGTTGTCACAAAAATCACGGCCACTCCCATTGATACTGCTGGACCGGTGTGTTTCGATACTCCTATAAATGAGCAAAGGCCCAAAAATCGTGAGAGTATAAAATTATTTATAAATACTGTGCTGATCAATATCGTTATATAACTGGAGAGATCCATATCTATTTCGCCTTCTTCTTCATAGTAAAATAATTGAGCATCCCTATCAAAAGCCCTATTGTAAGGAGGGCGCCGGGTGCCAGTATCATGAATAGAGGCGGCTCGAAAGCTCTATTAAAATAAATTCCGAGTATCGTCCCATTTCCTAAGGATTCCCGTATTAACGCTATCAATATGAGCGCCCATGTAAAACCAATGCCCATTCCAAGCGCATCAAATATAGACTTGAGAGGCGGCTCTTTCGACGAGAATGCCTCTGCTCGTCCCAAGACTATGCAATTTACCACTATTAAAGGAACGAACATGCCAAGCGATCTGCTTATAAGAGGGGCATATGCCTTCATGAACAGATCCGCGATCGTTACGAACGTAGCGATGATGACGATGAAGCAGGGTATACGCACTTTCTCCGGAACGATATTCCTGACGAGCGAGACGAAGATGTTAGATCCGACTAAAACAAACGTTGCCGCAACGCCCATGCCTATCCCATTAGCAACGCTCGTCGAGACTGCAAGTGTTGGGCAAAGGCCCAGAACTATCCTGAACGTAGGATTTTCTCTCCACAACCCCTTGATAAATTCGACTAGCATCCTCATCTTTTAACCTTTATCAAAAATTCATTAACAGTTTTATTTACTGTATCCGTAACTGCTTTAGAAGATATTGTGGCACCGGTTACCGCGTCGACATCCTTCTTTAAAGCAATGGTTCTTGCGGATTTTTCTATGAATTGCCTCAAAAACCACGGATCGGCCTCACCCGGTCTTCTCTCATTAATTTTTGAGCCGAGTCCAGGCGTCTCTTGGTGTTCGAGGATCCTGATGCCTTTTATTATACCATTTGAATCTATTCCGACTATCATCCGGATATAACCAGCATAACCAATGCCGGTTGCCCTGATACAATACCCTATTAGTCTATTCTCTTTCAGCGCCTCAAAATATTCTATCTCATCCACCGTTTTTTGCAAAAAAGAGTTTGCCTCAGGTAATATCTTTCTTAGCGCGGCCTCCTCCTCTAATCTCAGCTGTTCATCTATCTTCGGTTTTGTCACTTCGTATGTGATTGCCAGCACAAGCGTTGCCATAAGGCAGATCGTCCCCAAGATTATCCCGAACCTAAAGAGCTGATTCACCCCGCACCTTCCTTCCCCAACCGAACCATTTGGGAAATGTATATCTATCTACTATCGGCGTCATAGCATTCATTATCAATATCGCATAGGATACGCCTTCGGGATACCCTGAAAATTTTCTTATCACAAATGTCAGGATGCCGCAGCCTATAGCGAATAAAATTTTGCCTCTTGCGCTTAAGGGGCTTGTAACATAGTCTGTGGCCATAAAGGATGCTCCCAGTATAAGGCCGCCTCCCAATATAAAGAACAGGACGTCTCCAGTAAATAGGCCGTCTCTACCATTAAAGATCCAGCTTATGATCGCTACCGTCGATATATATGTAAACGGTATATGCCACGTAATATATTTTTTTAAAAGTAAAAACGCAGCCCCAAAAAGAAGCGCCGCCACACAGACCTCGCCGATACATCCGCCTCTGTTACCGAAAAGTAAATCCCAATTTGTGATAGTGCTCAAAAAACCAAATTCATTGTGTTTATATAGCAACAGCGGCGTAGCGCTCGTAACTGCGTCTACCCTCCATCTCGGGTGCTGCCATGTCGTCATATATATTGGCCATGACACCATGAGAAAGGCCCGGCCGACCAACGCGGGATTGAAGATGTTGTGGCCAAGCCCGCCAAATATCTGTTTTCCGATTGCAATGGCAAAGAATGAACCGGCAAGAGGAATCCAGATAGGAACTTGCGGTGGAAGATTATAGGCCAGGAGGAGCCCTGTTAAAACTGCGCTTCCGTCATATACGGCGGTTAAGTCGTTTTTTCTTATTGCAATAATTACCACTTCAGTAATTACGGCGGTTAATATCGAGGCGATTATAATGAATAGAGAGTTTATTCCGAATATGAATACCCCGGCTGCGCCGGCCGGGACAAGTGACATTGTGACAGTCCACATGATTTTCTTAGTCGAGGTTTTATCCTTGACGTGCGGCCCTATGGATATGATTAAAGATTCAGCCATATTTATTCTCTATACTGTCAAAACTTTAGACTTGCCAAATTTCATGTAATCCAGAAGTGGAATTTTTGCCGGACACACATATGCGCATGCGCCGCACTCAAAACAGTTCGTGATGCCAAGGTCTTTCGCTTCCCAAAATTTATCCTTCTTCACATGATACATAAGCGTGGTCGGCACCAGTCCCATAGGGCATACCTCTATGCACTTCCCGCACCGTATGCACACGCTCTCTTCCGATTTCTCAATATCATTCTCAGATAAAAATACAACTCCGCTTACACCTTTGGTCATCGGAATATCCAGCGCATATTGAGAGATGCCCATCATCGGTCCGCCGACGATGACCTTCTTTGGTTCTTTCATAAATCCGCCGAACGAATTGACTAAATCGCTTAAAATGGTTCCTATCCTGACAGACAGGTTCATCGGTTCCTTTACACAGGTGCCAGTTATGGTTATGTTTCTCTCTATTAACGGTTTTCCGAAATACACAGCTTCGTAAATAGCGAATGCGGTTCCGACATTCTGGACTATGCAACCCACATCCATAGGAAGGCCGCCTGCTGGCACAACCCTATTTAAGACTGACTTTATGAGTTGTTTCTCGGCGCCCTGAGGGTATTTCGTTTTTAATGTCACTATCTTAATGCTTACCCCTGGACTATTGATCCTGGACACTTCTAATGCCTTCTCCATCGCATATATAGCCGAGAGCTTATTATCCTCTATGCCAATATATGCGGATTTTACCCCCAAAATTTTAATTATTATACTCAAGCCTTTCAAAATCTCTTTTGACTTTTCTATCATCAAACGATGGTCGCATGTCAGATATGGTTCGCATTCTGCACCGTTCAATATCACTGTATCTATAGGCTTTGTCTTCGGAGGAGAAAGTTTTACATGCGTTGGAAACGCAGCACCGCCAAGGCCGACTATTCCTAAATCCTTGATTATATTTAAGAGTTCCTCGTTGGAGGAGGCCTCCGGTTCTTTACGTTCCTGCGACTTAACCTCCTGATCCTCATCGCCTTGAGATTCGATAACGACAGATAGGACTCTCGCTTGCGTAGGCGTAGGCGAGTAAAGTATCTTGCTGACCGTGCCGCTTATAGTTGCATGTATAGTGCTCGAAATAAACCCGGATGGCTTTGCGATCACGTCGCAGACTTTAACTATATCTCCAACTTTCACGGTGGGAGAGGAAGGCGAGCCAACGTGTTGGGAAAGGGGCAGCACTACTCTCTTAGGAACAGGCGCTTTCTTTATGGGCCTATCCGATGTGAGAGTCTTGAAGGTGGCGGGATGAACACCACCATAAAATTTATACGGCATATTAAGATCTGCCTCAATTCATATTAGAAGGATATTATACATAATATATTGACAATTTCAATGATATATTGTATCTTAGGGGCGATGGATAAAATTAATTGTTGTGAAACGTGCCATGTGTATTGGACGTGTGAAACTAAATGGTATAGGGGCGAAAAAGGCGAAGAGAATATCTGCTGTCCTGTCTGTAATTACTTCAAAGTCTGCACGGAGAAGCTTAAAAAAGAGAAGAGCTCTAAGAGCGATGAGTAGCATCTGCCTTCAATTCTACGAAACTTCCTACAATACCACATATCGAAAACACCGCACCCACAATTATAAGTATCCACAACCTATCGACATATCTCGCTATATAGGCTGCGAGAAACATGAATATCAAGAATGCTAGATGGATAACCGCCTCAAGCGAACTGAATGTCCTGCCCCGTGCCGCTTCGGGAATAGTTTCATGTGTCAGTGTATTAGTCGATGCCATGATGGGGCTTACGGCCATCCCCAGCATTCCCGCTAAGAAGCCTGCCATAAAAAGGTTCGGGTAGTGATTAACAAAAATTGTAAACAGTATTATAAATATTCCGCTCGCGAAAAAACTGAAAGATATCGCTCGCCTCTTCTGAATCCTTTGGCAAAACCGTCCGTAAAAAAGCGTTCCTAGAAATAGACCTGCTACCAAAAACATAGCCATCAGACCCAGGTCTCTGGTGGATGTGCTAAAAGCATCTTGAATAAAAACTATTATAACACATGAGATCGTGCCTATGCCTGCCATGAGAAGGAAGAATACATATATTATAAAGTGCATATCATTATAAGTTGCAAGATACTTTAGGCCGTCCTTGACTTCAGCCAGAATAGACTTTCTAATGGATTTTTCGAGCGCCATTTTGGTCGTCATTAAGTCGTCTCTTACCCCTTTTACGAATTCTTTCTTGGCTATCATGGCTATCAATATGGCAGATACGAAGAACGTCGCAGCATCTATATAGAATCCGCCTATCGCACCTATACATCTTATATTGACGATAATGCCCGCCACAACGAGCCCTACTACATTTCCTATCATGTGAGTGGTATCCTGTAGCGTATTGGCAACCAAGAGTTTGTCCTTCGAAACGAGGTCCGGTATTATTGCCATCTTCGAGGGGATAAAGAAGCGCGATATCGAGAAGATTATGAATATCACAAGATATACCAGCAGAATCTGGTTTATGCTTATAAATAATGGGATGGATAGGACTAGAAGGCCTCTTAATATATCCGAGATCACCATAATGTTTTTCTTATTAAGTCGGTCTACCCATACGCCTGCTATAGGCCCTATTAAGAATACAGGTATGATGGTAAAAGATATGAGTTTTGCTAGAGCGATTTCGGAGCCAGGATTGCGCTGGTAGACTAAAGCCACCAGCGCCATCTGATTGAGCCTGTCGCCGAAGTTGGATATGACCTGCCCCAGCCAGAGGAATAGGAAATTTTTGTTCTTCAGTACGTCTCTAAAACGAGCCATTGGCTGCAATTATTTTATCCCCCATCGAAAAAGAGAGACAGCTGTCCCTTTTTTTCGAACACACTCTCTCCTTAACATGCACCGGCGAAGTAAGATGGAGCTGGCGCTCAGATTTGAACTGAGGACCTGCGGTTTACGAAACCGCTGCTCTACCAACTGAGCTACGCCAGCGCCGAAAGAGTTTGACTGTTGTCGGCGTGCCGAGGTGCTGTAATTTTCTCCGAGCGACGAGGGACTACCTTTAAAAAGATTGCTTTAATTACGTGTGTGCTTATTTTACCTGATAGGATATGCAAGGGCAAGAGAAAAGACTGTGCCGCAAAGTTTTATTTTTTTTTAAAAGTCTTAAGTTTATCTTTATTTATCTGTTTCTTTTCTCTTAAAATCCTCGATATATCTTTCTGCCTTCTTGTGGTGAGTTGTTTAGCCATATTAAAAAATGGTAGTTGTTCCTATTTCATAACTATATTTTTGAAGGATTGCACAGGTTTTCTTTATCGTGAGCAGCTCTACCGCAATTCTTGCAGTAAAACTGTGAACCCTTTACCAGCTTTTTTATTCTCCCAAGATCTTTTCTTATTATTACCTGACAAAGGTGATTGAGTTCATGACAGTTTTGAGAGCCCTTGCATTGCATGACTGACTTTTCACTCATAAACATCTCCTTTTATTTTGCTTTTGGAGGTTTTTAAATTGCAAATCGCTTTCTCAACTGTTTGGTTATCTCCTGCGCAACTTTCGGGTCTATCTTTTTCTCTTCACTTATATTGAGTTTGGTTCTTGCGCTTTTCTTTCTTATTGCGGCAACAAACTCTGATATTGTAATCGTGCTCGCGTTGTGGGCGCGTGAATTATTTCTGACGAAATTATCATCAGAGGCGACTACGACATGATAGCGGCTTGATAATTTTCGGACTATTCGAATGATGGTCCTGTCGCCATCGTCTGTCTTTGAAAAGACCTGATGGGCCGGGGCGGATAGAGATTGGCCGCGATAGGCGTCTTTACCATCAAATACCACATGGACTTCGGCTATCCCGCCCACCTTGCGCTGATAATCCATCGCCACTTGAGTGAGCGCTTTCCTGGCCGCATACAGGCTCTCATCGAGCATCGACTGCAGATGCTTTATTTTATGAATCGCATTGTATCCGTCTACTACAAGTGCTTTCATTTTCTGAAATAAATCAAAGACTGCGAAATCAAATCCACAACCTATGATTTATTTAATGTATAATTTCTTTATTTTGCTTTCTCAGTGCGCAGAGATTCGCAGCGTGCTTTTGCGGAACCCTCTTTGATTCCGTTGGCCATATTCTGGAATACACTTACCTTTGGTAAGGGATTTCTTACCTTATTCTTTTCTTTAACCGGCCCGGGCTTAAGGGTATCCTTGACTATCTTGAATAAGCTATCCTCCTTCTTCGGCTGCTCGGCAAATATCGGTATCAGGTTCCCTACAAAAAGCATTGCTACCACCAACACCATTATCCGTTTCATAGACACCTCCTTTTTTAGCGTCCATACCATTTATTATAACACCATTACACTAAAAGTACCATTTCAATCCTTGTATCAAAAGATGTATCCCAATCGCTGCAAGAAAAAGACAAAGAATCTTGGAGAGCACGAGACATGCTATCTCACCTAGAAAGCGATAAATCGTATCAATAAAATAAAGAAGTAGCCATGTAATTCCTAAAACTATGATGATAGAACCTGCCGCAATTAAAAAGCCATGTTCAGAAAAAGCAACAAAAACAGTCATCATGGCACCGGGACCGGCTAGAATGGGACAGGCCATTGGGACCGCTCCGATATGATGGGCATCCTGTCTTTCTGAAAAGAGGACACTTTTGACCAGCACACCAAATATCAGATGGTCAATCGCGATGATCAAAAGTAACAATCCTCCTGCGGCCATCAAATCAGGCAATTGAATCTGAAAAAAATAGGTCAAAATCCATTTTCCTGCGAGGATAAACAGAAAAAGAATGACAAAAGATGTAAAGACAGCTGTTTGAAAAGCCTGACGCCTTACCTCCGATGTCATTTTATTGGTAAGCTGTAAAAAGATCGGAACACTGCCGATGGGATTAACGATGGCAAAAAGCATGAGCGTTGATTGAAGCAACGTTATCCAGCTCATAAAAACCTCCATAATTTTTTTATCTCGGGCAGCTTTTAATGCCTCTTTCCTTGTCCTCTTTCAAACCACGCCTTATAAGCCATGCCGCGTTCGGCGTCTAACTTTTCTATTTTCCTTTGGATTTCGTCATATTCAGGATCGCTTCCATACTTATACGAAGCCTGATTCTTTTCCAATACTTTAACTTGCTCTTCCAATGCATCAACTAAGTTAAGCAGTTCCTCCCGACTCATCTTATCATAATCAAACCTCGGCCTTGCCTTTAATGGAAGTTGCGCAATTCCTATCTTTATCTTATACTTGACATGCGTGTTCTCATTTTCGACTATTATCTCGATGGCGTCTTTTGGCCTTGTTATCTTCTCTGCTGTTTCTCTCGTAAGTCTGAATATGCATCGCTCACCTGTTATTTCGCCGTGAGCCTGTAGAACCAATAGGCCCAGACCAGCCGCTGCACCAGCTTTGGCGAGACCTTGTTCGAGGTCGCTGACGCCTGTCTTGACTTGAGTACCTAAGGCTGCAAATAACACTGCTGCGGGAATGCGAAAAAAAGACTCTTTTTTAGCATAAAATTTACCAGTTTCGTCTGGCCTTATTTTTTCATTGCCTATACTCAACTTGATATCCGCGACCTTCCAATTCTTGAATTCAGCACCCATGCCGGTAGCAATGGCAGAGACACCTATCTGGACTGTCTCTAGTGTACGCTTGTACATGACAGCTGTATTACAGGTTGCGCCGTCTAAGTTAAACTTCTTATACTGGATTTCATCTTGACAGAAGGCATTCTGGGTTGACAACAGGATTAATACAGCAGCAATTACTAGATTCAATTTCCCGCGCCTTTTTCCCGTGCTTTGATCTTATGCCAGTTGACTATGATCTCTTCAGCGGATTTCACCTTCGTTTTTCCGAAAACATGAGGATGCCGTCTCTTCAGCTTTTTTATCAGACAATCTATGACGTCCTCTACATCGAACCTGCCTTTTTTGGATGCAATTTGGGAATGAAACATCACCTGTAAAAGCACATCGCCGAGTTCTTCTTTCATGTGGCGGAAATCGCCTTTTTTTACAGCGTGGATGAATTCCCCGGCTTCCTCTTCAAGACAAGGAATAAGCGTCTTATGGGTCTGTTTCTTATCCCACATACATCCTTTTGGACTGTGGAGTCTTTCAAACACTTTTTTGAGCTCGATAAACTTCGTTTTTTCTGCCATGTTCGCTATTTTATTTCTACCAATTCGTATTCCAACTCGCCCAGATCAAGCTCATGCGCATAGCGCAATTGCTTGAATCCATCCCTCCGGGGATGAGCTATTTTAAATATATCCTTGCCGCAAGTCTCTATCACTGAATCGTAACACGCCTTATCTATGCTCACCGGGTCGTTTGAGGCAAATATCCCTATGTCCGGCGAGATACGCGGATCGTCCTTCGCAAGACAGTCGCATTCTTTCGTTATCTTTATCGCGAAATTAATGAATGCTGCCTTATCCTTTTTATTCTTTAAAATAGCGCTGGCATATTCGGCCATTTTCTCCGAAACATCGCTTCCCCCAGCTTCCCAATTAACGTCGATCGCTTTTTGCGTGCAGGCCGCTATGCAGCTGGCACAGCCTATGCATTTTGACGAGTCAATATATACAATGTGCCCTTTTAGATATATTGCGTCTGGAGGACAGCTTTCAGCGCATGCCATACAGGCAGTACACTTTTTAATATCAATAACAGGCGCAATGTCAGAATGCTGGGCGAGTTTCCCCTCCATGGTTGCACAGCCCATCCCTATATTCTTAAGCGCTCCTCCAAATCCTGTCATGAGATGCCCTTTAAAATGGGCTATGTCAACAAGTGCATCGGAGCGTAAAAATAGGCTGAATATTTTAGCTGTCTTAAAAAATTTCCCTTTTATCGCGACATCTATCATGCTCGTTTTGTCATTATCATCCGGTATTACAACATCTGCACCGCATATTTCTTTGGTGAAACCATGTCTATAGGCAAGATTCCTATGATCTTCGCAATTGGTCCTCTTGCCGCGGTAAAGCGTATTCGTATCTGTAAAAAATGGTTCCGCCAACTTCTTGCGGATCTTGTCGCAGATTACCCTTCCATATTCCGGCAGCACATGACCTATATTACCCTCCTCGCCAAAATGTATCTTTATTGCTACGCTATCATCTTTACAAATAAAATCGAGTATTCTGCTTTCATCAAGCAGTCGTGCGAGTTTCAGATTGACTGTCTGAACGCTATCCGAATTTTTAACAGCCGTGAAGTACACTTTACTTAAAGCCATAAAATCCTCTTGCGCTTTTTAATCTCATGCCCTAGTCGTTGCTGATTCGTAATCTATACAGACCCTATTGCGTCCCAACCCCTTGGCCTTATAAAGGGTCCTGTCTGCCTTCCTTAATACTGAACCTTCCGTGGCGTTACGTCTCTTATAACAGAATGCCACTCCTGCGCTTATCGTAACGTTTACATGATCGCAGATAAAATCTATCTTATGCATTTCTATATTTTTTCGTATCCTCTCAGTGATGTTTTTGATCTCGGACACAAAATTTCTTAACACCTTCTTCTTATTTTTTATGTCATTCTTTCTTGGGATATAGGGCATTATTATTGAAAATTCTTCTCCCCCATACCTTGCCAATATATCTGTGGATCTCGTATTAGATTTTATTATTCTTGCCACTTCCTGTAGTATTCTGTCTCCAGCCATATGGCCAAATCTGTCGTTGAAAGTCTTGAAGCGATCTATATCTATCATGACGACAGCTATGGGGATATTATATAGCTTAAACTTCTCTATCTCAACCTCCAGCGCTTTTATAAAATACTCATGTGTATAGAGGCCCGTAAGTCCATCGTTAGACGCTTTCATCTCAGCGATGTTTCTGGCCAATTTCATCTTTGCGGAATACTTGTGATAAAGTAGTATGACGGCCAACGCCACCATAAACATCACATATAGAAAGCGTAATGAGCGACTTATCTTTTTATATTTGCTCAAGCCCTCCATTAATTCGGTGTCGCCTGTCTCTTTTATAACAACCATAAGGTATCCAGCAACATTACCATTCTCTATGACTACAGGATAGACTCTTTCACTCATGAGCACACCTTTAGTCACAGAGACAATTCCTGTTTTATCGATTTGTTTCATGAGCTCATCTTTATCTTTGAATATGAAGAGGAGCTCAAAGAGGGAGGTGTTGCTGTATCTTTTTATATATTTAGCAACCTGCTCTACATTCGAGGTCTTATTTTCTTGGGTAAAATATTTGCCGAGAGAGTCAGATAAGGAATTGTTATATTTATTCATTCTTTCTCTGGGGTCGATTATGAAGTATTTTCGGAGGATATCTTCTTGCGTGAGTATCAGAAGATTAAAGGTGGTAATACATGCTGCGAGGCATATTAAAATTACTATGAGAAATGCTGCCCTATTGATCACTTTAAGCATGCTGATATATTATCACATGTGGGATGTTTTATATAGACTCTATTTTCAAAAAATATCCTTTTAAATATTCTGTCTCAGGTATCGTCCGTACAATGGGATGGTCATCTGCCTGATGGCACCTTTTCAAAATCATGATTTTTTTCTTGGCAGCAATGGCTGCCTCTTTCAATATCTTAGAAAAAATCTCATTCGGCATGTTATACGAACAGGAGAACGTTGCTAAAATTCCTCCTTCCGTCAAAGTCTTCATGGCAATGAGATTAAGTTCTTTATAGCCTTTCGAGGCGCTCGCCAGTGATTCTTTGCTCTTTAGAAATGATGGCGGATCTATTATTATAATATCAAATAATTCGCCAGCGTCATAAATATTTTTTAGTATTAAAAATGCGTCGCCTTGAATGAATTCTATCTTTTCCGCAACCTTATTCAGTTCAGCATTTTTACGACCGAGCTCAAGCCAATCGTCTTTAATATCCACTCCGAGCATTTTTTGTGCACCCGATATGGCGGCGTGTACTGAAAAAGCACCTGTGTAACAAAATAGGTCCAAGATTTTCTTGCCTTTTGGGACACCCTGCATTGCCAGTCTGGAATTCCGTTGGTCCAGATAAAATCCGGTCTTGTGCCCATTTACAATATCCACCAAAAAGAAAGCCTTTCCTTCAAATATTTCTATAACCGCATCTCCTGTCTTGCCATGCCACATGGCTATATCTTTTAAACCTTCTAATTTTCTGAACGGAGACTTGCTTTTTTCATATAGATATCTGGGATTCAATACTGTTTTTATGCTTTCAATAAGGCTGTCTTTGACCTTTTCCATTCCGAGGGTAAGAATCTGAAATACTGCGGTATCGGAATATACATCAACTATTAAACCGGGCAGGCCATCAGCTTCGCTGAAGACCGCCCTGTATGCATTGGTCTTGACTAAAAGGCCTTTCCGCTTTTCGATGGCCCCTTTTACTCTATTGTAAAAGAACTGCTTGTTTAGTGTTTCGTCGCCGAAGCTTACTATACGTATTGAGATTTCTGATTTTGGGTTGTAGTAACCTTTGCCTACGAATTTGTTTTCAGAATTTATTAATGAAACTATGTCTCCGGGTCTTATGGAAGGATCTACTTTTAAAAGCTGACGTTTATATATCCATGGATGGCCTGTTCTTAATATGCCATGACGGCCCGTCTTAAGCCGTATAATTTTCATAGCCATCCGCAGAAGGCAAGGGCGCTTATAGTCTTGGCATCAATTATCCTGCCTGCCTTAAAAAGCTTCTTGATCATTGTTCTGGTAAACACTCTTGATTCAATCACTTCATCTTTCTCTACAATCCTCGACTGCCTCTTTAGCCCCTCTGCCTTGAATATGGATATCTTTTCAGTGGAGTATCCGGGAACCGGATAGATTTTACCAAGATGGGTGAATTTTCTTGCAGAGAATCCTGTCTCCTCTACAATTTCCCTACGGGCACAGGAGAGGGGAGACTCATTTTCGTCGAGAGTTCCGGCCGGCAATTCATAGATATAGGAATTTACGACCGGCCTTAATTGCCGCAACATTATAATCTTATTTTTTGTTAAAAATGGGATGACGAGGCTTGCTCCAGGATGTTTTATCATTTCAAATGTTGCAAGATAACCGTTCGGCAGGCGTTCTTTTTTGACGAAGACTTTCAGGAGTTTGCCTTTAAAAACTGGTCTAATTATGGTATTGACTACGGCTATTTTTCGTGCTATTTTAGACATAACTTTTTTTATACCGCCGAGGTAGCTCAGTGGTAGAGCGCTGCGCTGAAAACGCAGGCGTGGGCAGTCCGATTCTGCCCCTCGGCACCACTTTGATAAAGAAACCCTCTTTGCTTTTTGCAAAAAGAGGGTTTCTTATTAATCAGCATATACCTCTATTTGTATTCTACGCCTTTTATTCGTTCGACATAGGCTTGAGCGCTAACAGCTGCTATAGCGCCATCTCCGGTCGCTGTAACTACCTGACGTAAAAGCTTCTTCCTTACATCCCCGCAGGCAAATATCCCATCAACGGAAGTCCTCATCTCATCGTCAGAAATTATATATCCTTTTTCATCCGTATTTACAATACCCCTTACGATCTCTGAATTCGGGGAAATACCAATCAGGATGAAAATGCCATCTGTCTTTACTTCTTTCTCTTTATCTGATTTCAAATCTTTTATCTTTACGGCCTCAATCTTATCCTTTCCAAGTATCTCAGCTACAACAGAATTAAGACAGAATTCTATTCTTCTATTTGCCTGAGCTCTTTCCTGCAATATCTTTGTGGCCCGCAGCCTATCTCGACGATGAACAACTGTCACTTTGCGGGCAAATTTAGTCAGGAAGATGGCGTCCTCCAGCGCCGTATCTCCTCCGCCTACCACTGTAACATCCTTCCCTTTGAAGAGCGGCCCGTCACAAGTGGCACAATACGATACGCCTTTACCCGAGAGCTCTTTTTCCCTTGGCACATTCAGAGAATTCCATCTAGCACCGGTAGCTATTATCAAAGAAATCGCGAGAAATTCTCTGCCGTCAGCCAGCTTAATCATAAATTGTCCTTTTTCAGTCTTCTTTAAGACAATAATTTTGACTTCGCCTGGCTCTGTCTTTAGCCCAAAATGCTCGGCCTGCTTAAGCATCCATTCTGCAAGTTCCGGACCTTTTATGCCGTCTGGAAACCCAGGAAAATTCTCTATTACATCTGCCACCAATGCCTGTCCGCCACAGGCCATCTTTTCTATTAGTAACGTCTTCATTCTGGCGCGACAGCTGTATAGGCCCGCTGTCATTCCAGACGGGCCGCCGCCCACTATTATGATATCGTATACATCGGCCATCATTGCGATCCAGTTTTCAGATAATATTTACCATAAAAATATTCATTGAGATTTAAGTTTTTGGCCAATAACCTCTTTCTTTCTTTTTTTCTTTTTTCTCTTTGTTTCATTTCTATCTGAAATTGCCTTTTTAATCCCATTTTACCTCCTATTTTTCGATAGAGAAATCGTTCCAAGGGACTTTATCTATCTTCTTGCAGTGTACACAAATGAAATTACACCGAAAATAAAAAAAACGATATTTGGTAAAGAAGCACCCAATAAAGGCGGAAGTGTCCCTTTTAATGAAAGCGCAACTCCACCCAAAAAACTACCCCAATATAATGCAAAAAGTATGAGGCTTATGCCAAAACCTATGGATTTTTCGCTCCTGTGCGCCCTTATACCCAAGGGTATCCCTATCAGGATAAGCACGAATGATGCAATTGACATGTTTATTTTTTTATAAATCTCAACGAAAAGCGGCGCAGGGTCTATTCTTTGTGCAATGGAATTCTCTATCTCCTTATTTAATTCATTCATGGTCATTTCTCTTGTCTTCTTCTGTATCTTCTCTTTTTTGAATACCTTAGTTAAGTCGAGCGTCATATAATATGTTTTGAAATTCAGTTTGTAAAAACTCTCCGGATCGGTAGGAGAAGGTTCTTCGCTTGTGCCATTAAATAGTTTCAGCTCCACTATATTTTTTTCTGGAATAGAGTTTATTTCTCCGGCTTCCGCTACAATTGTGCGGGTAGGTTTGCCCTCTTGAGGTTGGTATATTCGTATATTCTTTAGTTTATTTCCCCTTATCTCATAGATGAATATAACGTAGTTCTCAAATCCCCTTATAAACGTGCCTTCTTCCAAATATGCTGTCGGCCTTTTTATCCCTATCTCTTTCACGACTCTTCTTGAGGCGAAGGATGCGTTAGGCGAGACCTGATCATTCAAAAAAAATGCCATGAAACTAAACAGAACGCCTAATATCACTATCGGCAAAGATATTCTATATAAACTTACGCCGCTAGCCTTCATAGCGGTAAGCTCTCCGTCGCTTGACAGCCTGCCGAATGTAAGTATGACTCCTGTGAGCGCAGCTATAGGAAGCGTGAAACTTAAAAGCCACGGAACAAGATACAAAAATAATTTCAGAACAGACAGCATGTCTACGCCCTTATTTATGACAAGGTCTGCAAGTCTTATGATGTTACCTACTAAAAGAACGAAAGTAAATACAATTATAGAGAGGATAAACGAATGAGAGAACTCGTTTAATATGTAGTCTCTGAATATCCGCATGGTATTTGTCTAATAGATAGCATTTCTTAAAAAATAGAAAAGCTCTTTCCACATATAGTAGGTGAGAAATTCCCAAAGAGGGGGAAATATTTTTCGTACTTCGTAGTCTACATAATCACCGTATATTCTTACAACCACATAATGCAAGAATCCGCCCTCGCTCTCTGGTATCTGAGTAAACATGCCGCCGCCTCCTGATGTGATATATATCACTCCGCCGTGGCGGGCTTTCCTGAACATGTGTTCATGGCCGGAAAATACCATATCGACTTTGTATTTTTCGCATAACTTCATAAAGCGATATGACCAGGGCGAAAGCTCTGGCCTGAACCACGATTGTTGATAAAGCGATAATGGCGACTTATGCAAAAAGATGAAGCGATGTTGATATTCTGATGATTTCTTAAGTTCGTCCTCAAGCCATATAAATTGATTCTCGCTGACATCATTTAATCTATTGTCGAGAACAATGAAATACGAGTTTCGGTCTGGGAATGCGAGTTCTCTGGCACCGATATATTTTGTGAAACGGATCAAATTTCTTATTTCATCATCATCGTGGTTTCCGGTCACGGTTACCACAGGCCATTTTAGAAGGCTACGAAGCTTATTATAGGTCATATAATCCCACTCTGTGCCATTGATAAACGCGATGTCTCCTAAATTTACGACGAAATCTATTGGGATTTTTTTGAAACGGTCTTCCTTATTCATATATCTGATTAATTTCAGTGCTGCGCTGTCAGTGAACGGAAAGCCGCCATGATTATCTCCAAACGCGAGAAATTCGAAATATTCGCCCTTATTACTTTTGAGCTTTCCCACGGCTTGTTCATTGGTGTATGAGGAGGGAACTTTTTTGATGTACAACCAAGCTATCGGGATGGCGGAATAGGCGGCTGCGATTAGGATTACCGCTACTAAGATTTTTATAAGTTTTTTCATTTTTTAACTTTTAACTGTTATATTTTTGGAAGAGAAGCGTTAAGGAGAAACCTCGCATAAACCCCACTTTAAACTTAGAGAGGTTCCGCGAAGCGAAACCTTTTTATTTAAAAGGTGTCTCCTTAAACTAATTTGGCGGAGAGGGAGAGATTTGAACTCTCGCTAGGGGTTACCCCCTACTACAGCCTTAGCAA
>JAHFGO010000098.1 GCA_023247385.1 Candidatus Omnitrophota bacterium
ATGGTTACAAAGTGGTTATCGTTGGTGATGTGGATCATCCTGAGGTAAAAGCACTAGTAGACATCGCCCCAAAAAAAGTGATAGTGGTAAGAGACAAACTAGAGGCTGGCGCCATAAGGTTTAATAAAAATGACCGGGTGGGCATAATATCCCAGACAACACAATCAACGAGTGATTTTTTAGATGTGGTTAAGGCAATGTCGGAAAATGGGCCCAAAGAGATACGGATAATCAATACCATATGTAATGATGCAGAGGAAAGACAAAGACTTGCCAAGGCCTTAGCGAAGCGGGTGGATCTCATGCTGATAATTGGCGGTAAGATGAGCGCTAATACTAGAAGGTTATTTGAAGTTTGCAAAAAAATATTAAGAAATTCGCATCTCGTGGAGACGGAAAAAGACCTTAAACCGAATTGGTTAAAAAAAAGTAGTCTCGTAGGCCTAACAAGCGGCGCATCCACGCCGGATTGGGTTATTCGAAGAGTAATAGAGAGAATAAATTTAAAATTAAAAAAGCAGAATGCAAAATTGAAATTCAAAACTAAAAATTTAGGTCCGAAGGACAGAGCAATTTTGAATTTTGC
This sequence comes from Candidatus Omnitrophota bacterium, assembly GCA_023247385.1. GTDB lineage: Bacteria > Omnitrophota > Gorgyraeia > 2-01-FULL-45-10 > 2-01-FULL-45-10 > JAHFGO01. The sequence continues at coordinate 587 of JAHFGO010000098.1, forward strand.
ACTTTAAACTTTAAATTTCAAAAGAAAGGGGTTGTGTAATTAATGATTGAGAACAAAAATGATATAGAGGATGTAGCCAAAGACGAATCGGATCAGATGAAGAGAGGGGATTTTGAAAAGTTGTATCAAGAAAGCATTGCGAATGTCAAGGAAGGGCAGATCGTTAAAGGCAGGATTATAGCCATTACTCCAAAAGACGTATTAGTGGATATAGGCTATAAGTCCGAAGGCGCTATATCGATCTCTGAATTCACAGACCCGGACGCGATGAAAGTTGGCGATGAGATAGAGGTCTATTTGGAATCAAAGGAAGATGATAGCGGCATAGTAGTATTATCGAAACAGAAGGCTGAACGCGCAGTAGGCTGGGACATGGTGATTTCGCGATATGGGGAAGGCGATATGGTAGAAGGCAAGGTTGCCAAAAAGGTAAAAGGCGGATTTATGGTAAACATCGGTGTCGAAGCTTTTCTGCCAGCAAGCTTATCGGCATTGAAGACTTTCGGGAATTTGAATCAATTGATTGGACAAGTCTTCCCATTCAAGATAGTCAAGATAAATAAGGCGAGAAAAAATATCGTCGTCTCTCGCAAGGACGCGCTCACTCAGCAGAAAGAAGAAGATAAGAAGAAGATCTTTGAGACCCTTCAAAAAGGTGCTGTGATGAGCGGCATAGTAAGGAACATAACAGATTTCGGCGCCTTTGTTGACCTTGGGGCAAGTATAATAGGGCTTCTTCATATAACAGATATGAGTTGGGGCAGAGTCTCTCATCCCAGTGAAGTATTGGCCATAGGCGACAAGATAGACGTTGTTGTCCTCGATTTTGACAAAGAAAATAACAGGGTGTCGCTTGGTTTAAAGCAGAAGACGCAGAATCCGTGGGAGGCGGCAGATACAAAATATCCTATCGGAAGCAAGGTCAAGGGCACTGTAGTGAATCTTGTGCCGTATGGCGCATTCGTCGAGCTCGAAAAAGGGGTCGAGGGCCTCCTTCATATATCAGAGCTTTCTTGGACTAAAAAGTATGCAAATCCTAACGAGCTCTTGGCCATCGGCGATAGGATTGAAGTACAGGTCCTCGATATAGACAAACAGAATAAGAAGATATCGTTGGGCCTAAAACAATTGGAGACAAACCCATGGCTGGAGGTTGAGACAAAGTATCCAGTTGGTACAAGAGTCAAAGGCAAGATAAGAAATATTACGGATTACGGCGCCTTTGTTGAGTTGGAGGATGGCATAGATGGGCTGGTTCATGTTTCAGACATATCGTGGACTAAAAGAATAGGCCATCCAAAGGATGTGTTCAAAAAGGGCGAAAAAGTCGAGGCTGTTGTATTGGCTGTAGACGCAACTAATAGAAGGATATCTTTAGGAATAAAACAGCTAACCCAGGACCCGTGGGATGAAATAGCATCTAAGTATATCCAAGATACTGTATTGACAGGGAAGGTCACAAAGGTTGCGAACTTCGGCTTATTTGTTGAGATAGATAAAGATTTGGAAGGGCTGCTTCACATTTCAGAGATACCTTTGGCTGAAGGCGAAAAGCTAGAGGAGAAATTCAAAGTCGGCGATGAGCTTAAAGTCAAAGTGTTAAAAGTTGACTCAATTCAGCATAAGATCGCGCTGAGCTTAAAGGGAGTATAGGAGTATTATTTCCTGTCGAAGAATGGATTTTTTCCAGAGATGCTGAGAGGAGTACCTAAAGCCTGTTTAACATCTTTACTAAACAGTTTCAAATCCATGCTTGCCCTGCCTATAGAGTACATTACTCTGTTATCGATGTGGAATTGACTTGCGAGGGCTACAGCCGAGCCAGTTGCGATGCCGAGATCTATAGAGTTATAGGCGCAGACACCGCCTTTCTTTTTTAGTTCTTCACAAGTAGGGCTTCCACAGAATCCACAGTTAAGGCCGCTAGGATTTGATCTCACACCAATGGCTACTATCACAGGCGAATTGACGATGCAGTTAGCATCGCGCTCAAAACTTTGCCGGTTTTCTTGTTTTGCTATCTCTTTCATCTTTTCTATTAGCCTCTTTTTCGTTACATCATCCTCAATAGCGATCATCTCTATATTGTCTATACCTCGACTCTTTGGCGCGGTCCTTGCTGCTGCGCTCATAAATTGGCATATATCCACTGCAGCTTCTTTTTCCAATTCATTAGATTTTTTCATCTAACCTCCCACTTTTCTGCCCGCCTTCCTGTACTTAGTTAATCAAAGGAGATAGCGTTCGTCGGGCATCCGCCGAAGCTTATCTACCCTGAACAACATCACCGGCGAAGGCGGATGATCTTACAAGCTATATCTTTTGAAAAGTCAGGCAGCGATACTTCGAGCTCTTTATTCTTGGCAGCGATCTTTTCATATGAAAAGGCCTCGCCCTTAAACGTGTCCCACCATTCCACTTCATACATGCCGTCTTCTGCATTTTTCACCGTAAAGGAGGCGCCATTGATAATTTTAGGCTGTAGGCCTCTTTTTACATCTTTCCAGTTATATGCCTTATTTTGAATCCAGAAGAGCATCTCGTCACCTATGAGAAGGCCGAGCAGCCGCACGTTTGCGAAGGCGCTGATTTTGTAGTTAGTCAAGATTATCTTCCTTAGGCTTATCCAATCCATGCCAGTATTCGATAGTTGTATAACATGCTCTCCTTTAGGCACATCGATCTCGAAGGTAGTATCATAAACGCACTGATAGATCTTATAGTCTTTTCTGTATAAGCTTCTTTTCCATGGGCCTTCTCCTGGGCCGGCAGGCAATGCCTTGCTGAAAGCCTCGTTGCCGTCGACATAGATTATTAGATTAGCCCCCTGTGACACCATGTCTATGTGCAGTATGAATTTTCCATCGGTGGGATAGTCCGCGTGAAATATAGGCTCTATTTTGAATTCTTTCTTTTGGGTGCCATGCAAATATTTATTTACAACTCCTCCAGACAGATCTCCATTATTATATATAGCGAACTCTTTGTAAGTCGTATCACCCCAAGCGTCGCTGGTTGAGATGGTTACATCAGAATATGCCGGGCTAGGCTCATTCTGGATGTTTTTCACAGGCGTGGTCTCTATGTACTCTACACGCGGCGAATTCCAGTTTACGCCTTTAACAAAATTATTCAATGCCTTGTAATGGAAGTATAGATCTTTTCTTTTTATATACTCAGCCCACCACCAGTTGAGGCTTGTGGCAAATGACCTTGTAAAGACCGATGCCCAGAGGCTGTTATGAAGAGCCACTCCATCTCCGGCGCTATCTATCTCCGCATCGGATTTACTCGAATCCATGCCGAATTCGCCTACGAAGAGTAATTTGGAATATTTTTTCGTTAGCTCTCTATTTATTGATATTAAATTTTCAATTACATCTCTTGCGGTATTTCCGTACAGATGCCGTTCTATGATATCTATTTCGTTCAATCCCCAGATAGAGGATTCGTCAAAATTATTGCCCCATGGGTATCCGAGGCTTATCGTTATGAGTTGGCCGTGAGGATTTATGGATTTTATATATGAAGACATCTCCTTTACCCAGTCCGTAGGGGCATTCACCTCATTCCATAGCTCAAACGCTACGATGTTAGGAGAGTGGCTCCAGCGCGCTACAATATACTTTAGACGGTTTTTATAATATCTTTTCGCTTTCTTGTCTGTAAAAAAATCCCACGGTTTTTCGCAAGGTCCTCCATTTGCCTTATTATACGGATTAGTCTTCCAGAATTGCTCGCTCCAAAAACCCTGTTCATCCATAAGCGCACCATACGTGTCTAGAGAGAGCACTATATATATACCGTACTTTTCTGCTAATTGGATTAGTGCGTCCAGTTTTTCAGGATCTGCGGCATTATAACAGCAGATATTTTTATCTTCTATACGGAATGTCCATGGACTATTTGTCCATATCCTTGTTAAGTTGCAGCCATTCTTTTCGAAACTGATGAAATATTTTTCATAGGCAGAAATATTATTATTCGTAACCCAACCTATGTTATGTCCTATTCCAAAGAATGGCTTGCCGGAATCGAATACGAGATAGAAAGGGTTATTTGAGCTTTTCCGTAAGAAGCCATCTTTGCCGTTGGGGAGAACTTTAAACTGCCTAGTGCTGGAATTATATATTCCAGAAGGAGTTTTCAATGTCAAGTGGTATGAAAACGTTCCAGTTTTCGTCGGCGTATATAGCACCTTCCACAAGGACTCTTGGCCGGAATAGAATGCTGGGACAATCGAAGTCTGGCCGTCCGGAGTTTTTATATTTGCCGCTACATCCACCTCTTCATAATCATACGGATTCTTATGTTGAGACGGCAGTGATGCGGTAATTTCTAAAGTCTCATACTGGCTTATAGTATCTTTAGAGATAGATATCTCTTTGATTTCACTCTTGGCGGCTAATGCCAACGGCGCTGTTGAAAGATTTAGTACGAGGATGGGAACAGCATATAAGAAGATAGGTTTCATATAGGCTAATTATATTACCCTTTACAAATTTTCGCAAGTGTGTTAATATAATAAAAAAGTGAGGTTACAAATGACGTTGGCAAAAGAAAAGAAGAAAGAGATAATAAAAAATTTTAAAGAGCACGATAAGGATACAGGCTCCCCGAGCGTGCAGATTGCGCTTTTAACTGAGAGCATAAATTCTCTTTCAGAACATTTTAAAACACACAAGCGCGATCATCATTCTAGGCACGGCCTGCTTCGCATGGTCAGTATAAGAAGAAGGCTTTTGGAGTATCTGAGGCGAAAAGATCCAAAGGAATACCATGATATTATAAAGCGATTGGACCTTAGAAAATAAACATAAAGGAAATATGATAAAGAAATTTGAGACTAAATTAGGCAGAAATAATTTAATAATAGAGGTTGGCAGGATGGCAAAACAGGCTGACGGAGCTTGCACCGTTCAGCTTGGCGGAACCGTCGTTTTAGTTACAGCTGTATGCTCAGGAGAGCCGAGGGAAGGCGTAGATTTCTTCCCGCTTACGTGCGAATATCAAGAGAAGACATACGCTGCAGGCAAGATTCCTGGTGGGTTCTTCAAGCGAGAAGGCCGGCCTTCAGAAAAAGAAATACTCACTGCAAGACTGATGGATAGACCTATACGGCCATTATTTCCCAAAGGTTTTACAAATGAACTCCAGATTGTGGCTATAGTTTTGTCAAGTGATGGCGAGAATGACTCAGACGTCTTAGCGATGATAGGCGCTTCAACTGCGCTTACGATATCCGATGTCCCTTTTGACGGGCCCATAGGTACTGTGAGGGTGGGAAGAATGGATGGGAAATTTGTAGTCAATCCAACGTTCAAAGAACTGGAATCAAGCGATCTGGATATGGTAGTGGCCGGCACTGGTTCAGGCCTTGTGATGGTTGAGTCCGGATCTAACGAGCTAAGCGAAGAAGTCATATTGGACGCTATAAAGTTTGGCCACGAGAACCTCCAGTGTCTGATAGGCCTGCAGGAGAAGATGGAAAAAGACTGCGGCAAGAAAAAAAAGGAAATACAAATTTATAAGATCAATGAGGAATTGATCAAAAAAGTCAAAGGACTTTCTGTGGCAAGATTAGACCAGATCAACAAGCTCGGCACCAAAGAGCAAAGAGAAGAGGCTATTGCCAAACTTTCGGCAGAACTTGTAGAGAATCTTATTACGGAGGAGTCGGAATATGCCGAGCAGGATGTGAAGAATGCATTGATAGAAGTTGAGGAAGAAGAAGTAAGGAAATTCATAGTAGAGAATAAAAAGCGTGTAGATGGAAGGCGTTTCGATGAGATTCGGTCTATCAGTT
>JAHFGO010000025.1 GCA_023247385.1 Candidatus Omnitrophota bacterium
CGAAGAAATTAAAATAAGATACGAATACCCTGTTAAGGAGCTTTCCCATGAAGGAATCGTTATCGAAATAATTTAAATAAAAACTGTCTTCGCACTCCAGATTCGTATGTGTTAAAATTTTTTTAAAATCTTCTGTCGAAAATTCGAATATGTGGCAATCGACATCTTTCACTCGTTCTTCCTTCCATGAAGATTTCTTTATATCGACCCAATAATCTATCGCATAGATATTCGTAGCCGGCGCGTATGGTATAGATACGAAAACCTTACTTTTAGTGACCCTGGCCAATTCGTTCAAGACCTTTATCGGATTTGGCGTATGTTCTAAGAGCTGAAAAGAAAAGGTGTAGTCGAAATGCCGATCAGCAAATTTTATATCCTCTGCGTTTCCGCATACCGCCTCGATGCCCTTGGAATTGATAAAATCAATGCATTCCTGATTCACATTAAGGCTCACGCCCTTTTTGCCAATAGCCTCAAACAATATGCCGCTCGTATCGCCCGCATCCAATATCTTCGTCTCAGATGTAAATATATCAGGATGGGCTTTTTTAAAATATTTATACAAGGCATAAAATCTCAACTGTGTTATATAAACATCCGGATGTTCCAATGTATCCCTTACGTTTTCATACACATAGTGTTTCCTTACTTTGTCTTCAGAAAATAATCTCTGTACCTCTGGCAGTCCCTCAACACGTTTTTTAATCTCATCGTAGAATAATCTTCGTCTAGATTTGCGTTGACTATATCGATACAGTTCTAGGAGGGCGTTGACCGCAATCTCATTATCAAGCAATCTAATCATAAATTAGGCCTATAACTGTACAGGGGGCGCTATCTACGCCTTCTATAAAAATAGGCGCTACTATCAATTCGTCTATCTTTTCTATCTTATAATCAAGATTGAGAGCCTCTAGGATAAGAACTGGCGATGTCCCAAATCCCTTCTTCTTTAGTAATATCTTATGAACTTCCATTCCTTCTTTCCGATTTGCGTAAGAAGAGATCGATATACAATCGATTCCGATGGCCCTTAGCTTATAAAATTTTTTCCGTATCCATCCCGCAGCAGCGACTGATAGATACGGGTTTTTATAACAATAGGCTTTGGCATCAGTCCTTCTATATTTGTGGAAACCGGTTCTTATTAAAACCGCATCAGCGTCATCGCGGTATTTAAGCGCCTGCAAATCTTCGATCCAGATAGGCTCTTCAGCAGACTTACGGCAATCTATCAAAACAACTTTTCTAAAGACCAGTTCCTCTAGTGAATAGTCGCTTATCGCGCGGCCAGAATTCCAAAAATGGCGCGGCGCATCCACGTGGGTGCCGGCGTGATTCGAAAGAGTTATTAGAGACGTATTACATGGATCCCCTTTGGCGATCTCCTTCACTCGCCTTATCGCTATAGGTTTAGTGCCGGGATATAACGGCGTATTATCTTCATCAATCGCATATGAAATATTCACATAACGCGCTGACCGCATTTGCATGCTCATGACCTTACCTTATCTTTGGATATATCTTTTAATAGATCCAGAATCCCTTGGCCCATATCAAGGTAGTAGCGGCTGATCAGTTTCTTCCCGATCTTGGGATTGAATGAGTACGGAGTTATCTCGTAATGCAGTGAAGGATCATAAGGACAAGTTTTGTCATCCGTATCCTTATATTCTATCTTGACGTTGTTGCCGAGCATCTCCGCTATCATGGTGAGAAGGTCCTTTATCTTCATCTGCTGAGGCCCGCTTATGATCACATTCTCATTCTCATATTCACTTGCCAATACCTCAACGCTCAGGCGGGCGGCGTCTTTTACATGGATATATTCTCTCAGCTCCTCCCCATCCCCAAATCTCGATATGCGTCTTTCTTCCAATGCTTCTTTTAAAATTTTTGAAATCCAATTATTCTCATCCGCCCTCGGTCCGTAAAGGGAGCCGTAGCGCAGTATCGTATATGGCAGTCCATGGATCTCTCTATAACTTTCTATTATCAATTCACAGGCCTGCTTCGAGCTTCTATAAAAAGAGCCCTTCGTGCTGTAGACATAGACGGTGCTTGCAAATATGAACCGCTTTACGGCATTCTTTACAGCGGCCTCGAGTATAATGGTATTGCCCAGGATATTGTCCCTCACCGTATATAGAGGCGATCTCTTAGCCTCGTCCATATCGGCTATCCCGGCGAAATTATAGACCGCCGAACATCCTTCCATGACCTTTTTAACATTATCCTCTTCCAGTATGTCCCCCACCGCCATATTCTGATCTTTGCGAAGATACGGAGAATAGACCCTGTCGAAGATGGTGACATCATATCTTGCCTCGCTCAACGCATCGGCGACGTGGCTTCCCAAAAAACCAGATCCACCAAAGACTACGACTTTCATAATCGCTCCTTCTGTTTTAAGGCTTTTAAAATATTATCTACCGCCTCTTGCTCCATCTTTATCCTTGCCTCTTTGGCATACGTTCCGATATGCGGCGTAAGCACTGTGTTTTCAAATCGCTGCAATTCGCCGGCGTAAGGTTCATTACCAAAAACGTCCAAACAGGCGCCGCCGATTTTTTTTGAGCGCAGGGATTTGATCAGCGCATCTTCATCCACTATCGCGCCACGAGAGGTATTTATTAAAACTGCGTCGATCTTCATAAGAGAAAACTCTTCTTTACTTATGAGCCCTCGGGTCGATGGCGAGAGAGGGATATGCAGCGTAATGATATCCGCTTCTTTTAACAACCCATCCAAGGTAAGCAGCCTTACATTAAAGGCCCTTGCAAATTCCATGTCCGGCGATATATCATAGGCCGCTACCTTAACTTTAAAAGGCGCCGTCAATTCGACCACCCTCTTGCCTATCCTGCCCAATCCCACTACGCCTAACGTCTTTCCATACACAAGGCTGCCCATCGAGTTAGGCCACTTGCCGCATTTAACGCTTCTATCTAATTGCGGTATCTTTCTGTACGATGCCAATATAAGGCCGAGGGTCAATTCCGCCACGGCCTCTGTCGGCGCATCCGGGGTATTCATAACCTCTATTCCTAATCTTTTAGCAGCTTCGAGATCCACATTGTCCATCCCCGTACCCACGCGAGATATAGCCTTTAAAGATGTGGCGCTCACCAACACCTCTTCCGATAAAGTTTCGGTGCCTGCGATCAATCCGATCACCCCATCCAACAAGACCTTACTCTCCTCAATCCTTAACTGCCTGCCGTACGGATTGGTGACGACCTCAAAACCGGATTCCTTGAGCTGTCTGAGAGAGGTTCTATCGTGTTCTCCGAAGGTCGAAGTAGAAATGAATATTTTCCCTTCCATGCTTACACATTTACCTTTTCTGAACAAAGTTTAAATACTTTTAAGAACTCCTCCATCTGTTTTTTGGGACCAATCGTAATCCTTATCGTACCCTTAAGGCTGGGATGATCGTAAGAGCCTTTTATCAGTATCCCTCTGGCATTCAATTCATCGACTATCTTATCATTCTGGCCCGGCATCTTGACTATCACGAAGTTCGCGTAACTGTCGAAGGATTCAAATCCCATGCTGCTGAGGCTCGAAACAAGATATTTCTTGCCCTCCTCGACCGATTTAATATACCCTTCTATCGTCGCATCGTTGTCGATTATATACTCTGCGAGTTTTAACGCAACTGAATTGGTCTCATACATAGGCTTAACGTTGTAAAGCGCTTTCCTTATCATTGGACCAGAGACAGCGAAGCCTATTCTCAAACCCGCCAATCCGGCAGTTTTCGAAAAAGTACGTGTAACGACAAGGTTTTTATATTTTTCAATATACGGCAGCGCACTCTTCTTGTAAAAACCATAATATGCCTCGTCCACCAAAACTAAGATGCCCTTCGAAGATGCTACGTCTATGATATTTATAAGCTCTCTGTCTTTTATAATTGTGCCTGTCGGGCTATTAGGGTTCGCTATCGCGATGAGCCCCACGTCGTCTTTCATCTTTCCTATGAGCTCATCAATGGGTAGGGATAGATCTTCTCTGAAATCTATCTGTATCTTTTCAGCACGGAACATATCGCAATATACCTCATACATCGCATAGGTCGGATTTAGCATTACAACCTTATCGCCCTGTTCAATGAACGCTTCGAACACGCTTTTTATCGCGCCGTCGGATCCGTTCGTGATGATGAGGCAGTCTTCGCTGACGCCCACCCAATTAGACAATTTCTTGTATAAAGCACCGGGTTCCGGATAAGAAATTATCACCTCTTGCGTTATCTTCGAAAGCATATCCTTAAAAATCCTGTAGTCAAATCCTAGTGTGTTCTCATTCTTGTCCAGCCTCATCTTTCCATATCGCGTTTGGCGAACTGGCTCGGTCCTATATAAAGACTCTATCTGGCTTTTGGCAGAGATATTTTTTACGCTGTCATATGGGGTTACGCGTTCGGTGAAACCATGGACCTTAAGCCAGTATTCTGCCTGCGGAAGTTGCCACTCAAAATCTATGTCGAGACCTCCACACCCTTTCAAAGGATATATCTTCTTTCCCATCCACCTCTGTGGAAGCACTCCGTAATTCAAATCCTCAAGGCACCTCGGCTGAACCACATAACCTGAACAATCCGCGAAACATACGTCTCCCATGGAATCCCTGTCGCAGCTTATCTTACCTTTATCCCCATATGCCTCGAACGGAATAAACGGCTGAAGTAATCCGTCCTTCCCAACCAGTCTTGCCCTGATAGGGCTCCACATGTTATAGACAGATGTCGTGGCGCAGGAATCGAAATCTGGATTCTGCCTTAAAACCTCTACGCCTCTATCGAGCGTCTCGGATAGTACAGTTGGGGCATTACAGAACAATAAGACCATAAACTCTATATCTTTTTTTAAAACATCCTTTAAATATCTATAACCGTGGACAAAAACGTCCTCGCCCAGCGCTTCCTTTGTGCAGAGTTCGATAGGGCGATCGATAGCCTTGCCTCCATAACTTATGGCTATCTCCTTCATCTTCTCGGAATCGGTGGATAGATATACTTCATCTATATATTTTGCGTTCAAGGCTGCCAGAAGCGGATAGGCCATAATCGGCCTTCCTAATATTGGAAATATGTTTTTATTCGGAAACCCTACGCTGCCCTGCCTGCCTATTAAAAGTGCTATCGTCTTTTTCATACCGTATCCTTATCTCTCCAACTTCATAATCTCGCTGTCTCTCAAATAACAGCCATCGCATGCGCCGACCTTATGGGCCATGCCCTTTTTGTGAATATCACGAATCTCGTCCATCTTCTTCGAATGCCATGCCTCTTTTATCTTGATCTTGCTGACACTGCCCAAAGAAAGCAGGCCATCATCATCGTGGTTACAAGGCAGTATTGTGCCATCCCACCATACTGCCATCCTCTGCCAGATCTGCGGGCATGCCCAATTCGATTTTATTTCCTTCCTCCTTACCTTCATCTCTTTATAATCGAGATAGGCGACCTCGTCGGCTATCTTAGACCAGAACCCCTTATACTCGTCAAAATCTATCTTTTCGTCCGGCAGCATCACTGTCTGAATCCTTATCGTCGGATGACGAACGCCAAGCCTACCCTTCATCGCCTGCGTCCTTTTGATATTCGATAGAACTATGTCAAAATTCGCGCCCAGCCGCTGTCTCTCATAAACTTCTTTCGTATGGCCTTCCATGGATATGGAAATCCTGTCGAGCCCTGCATCTATCAATCGCCTGGCCATATCTTCGGTCAGCAGCATGGCGTTGGTATTGAAATAGACATCAATGAGGCCCTTGTCTTTAGCGTATCTTATGAATTTATATATTTCTGGATGGAGAAGAGGCTCTCCCCTTATATTGAACTTAACGCCATATAGGCCTTCGCTGGCACCTTCATCGATTATCCTCTTCACCGTCTCGAAAGAGATAAAGCCTTTCTTAATCTTGCCGTTTCTGAATGTGGTGGCACAAAACGGGCATTTCAAATTACAGATGCTCGTCGCTTCGATATCGATAAAGAGAGGGAAGTCGCCGACATGAAACTCTTTCGGCCACTCCTTCCATCTCCTCCTGTATTCCTTATAAAGGTCATCGTGAAAGGTTGAGCTCTCTTTTTGATATAGAAAATGAAAATTGGAATCTGCCTCTATCTTTACATCGGATCTCTTCATCTTCGCTTATCGCTTCATAAGGGTTACAATAACTTCCGTGCCATATCCTTTTTCGAGAAGCCTCTTCTTGATATCTCCCGCCAGATCGGTTTTGAATATCTCTTTCAATACCAGCGACAGCCCGTTCAACTGAAATGACGGCGAGGTTTTGCTGGTATAGTCAAACCACATTATCGCATCATCCAGTAAGTCGGAATTGTAGTCAAGATTTAATAATCGCCAAGTCGGTGAATTAGAAAAATAGTCTCTCAGCCATCTCGTGCTGAATACTGTAAAATGGAACGGCGGACATGCGCCGAAGAAATCGAAAGATTTGCACAAAGGCGAATCGAAGTCAGGCGTGCTGAAGACGAAAGCGCCGCCGGGTTTTAAGGCGGTATGGATCTTGCCCAATACCTCTCCAAACCTTGTGAAGGGAAGATGTTCAACCACCTCCCATGCCGTGATAAGATCATATTGGGAATCTCCGATTTCATCTTTGAGGAGATCTAGTTCTCGACAAAATACCATTTTTGATTCCAGCTCCGCCCTGTTTGAAATCTTGATATCGGAATGCGTAACATTCCAATGAGGATATCGCATCTTCAAAAATTCGCTGAATTTGCCTACCCCCCCGCCCAGATCAAGAACCTGTGCTTCTTTCGGAATAAAAGAGATGAACGATGAGAAGTCGCACCTGGGCGAACCTTCCTTATATGGGTTGTTGAGGCTTGTTATAAAATCCTCCCGATCGAAATCGTCGTAAAGGGACTTTATCGAGCCTTCGGTAACGATCGGTGAAAGAAGAATGAGCCCGCACCTCCGACATTCATAATAGCAAGGTCTCTCTGGCGATAGATAACCACAGAAGGGCTGGGACATGGCGTAGGGCAAATCCTTAAGCACGCCTCGGCAGTGAAGGCATTCTTTCACCTTAGCGACATCGCCTTTTGTAAAATATGTTATAAGCTTGCGAAAGACCGATTCCCTCCTCAGTTCGGCGCAGAATCTATCGATCGGTTTTTTGTGCAAATCCGGCAAAAGTTTTACGATGTCCAAGAACATCTTGAGCCGTTTATACTTATTCAGATTAAACTGGTTGTTATACCGTGCCTGCGTATGCCAGCGCTCTACTATAAAAGGCAATGCGCCTGCATAGAATTTGTTGACGTCAAAGTAGTCAAGACGGCCATTGGCCTTTAGCACAAATTCGGGCTGGGTGCCAGGGATAGCACCGTCAGAGATACAGATATTCAATCCATGCGCAGAAAGCCGCTGTATCATAGCCCTCACGAGTTGGAGGTCCAAAATCGGGTTGACCGCCTCCACCGTAACGATAAACCCAGCCTTGTTTTTAAGAAATTTGTTGATCTCTCTTTCTAATTGAATACGATCTTCGCAGAACCGTACGGATCTGAATCCGAAATGGTTCAGCCTATCCCTGATGAATCTATGGACAGTGTTATAGCTTTTCCTAAAATCTAGTCTCCGATTTTCGGTTATCAAAAAATCTACCTTCATGCCAAATCCTCTCTTTACGGTCTTGGATGCTGTCAGTCAATGCGGCGTAAAAGTCGGGACCCATCGCCCGTTAACCTTCTTGAATAAATCCTTATTCGCATGCTTATCCAATACAGCGTCAAACTCTTCTTTCGTCATCTTATAATAATCTAGATATTGTGATATGTAGGCTTCCGGATATTCACCGTCAAACTTCTTCACCAGCTCAAGTCCTTGTTTGCGCGTCAACGCACCCCTTCGGATATCACACCCCACCTCGCTTGTTGTGCGGCCGAAACCGAACTTAAGATACATCAGATAGAAATAGAGGAAGATGATGGTGGTATCCGTTGCAGAGAAGTTATCGTATGTTCCGATGCTGCGCTCCAGCCGTTCCAAAAGGCCGAGCTTTTCTTTTGCAAGGAGATAGTGTTTATAATTCACAAAATCCTCGAAGTATGACCAATGGGCGATATATGGATCCAGCTTCATAAGTTCCTCTTTTGTGGGATGCAGCCACCAATAAAGTTCTTTTTCAGAATACCACTTTAGATATTTTCGGGGATCGACGCCGCTTAGATATAGATTTATGCTGTCTTCGAGATCATATGTTGGCCTATTCTTCAATTTGGTGACACCCCCATATTCGGTTTCGCCTTCTTCTGCAAACATGACGAAGGGGATGCCGAACAGTACGGCGGCTTTAAAGATAACGGTTTGTATGCATATCATATGCGAGTGCATAGGCCTGCCGTCGCTTATGAAAGATTCCTTGTCTATCTCCATTCCGATGACAGGGTTTGGCGTTATCTGAACGTGGTCATAACCGCAATTGAGAAAATTTTCTATATTCTTTATGCCGACAGGATCTTCGAGGGGTGGCCTGACCGTTACGCAAAGCGGCCGCATCCCCAGCTTCTCTTTGAGCATATAGGCGATATACGCCCCGTTCTTTCCGCCGCTGTAGGGGACGATAACGTCAAACTTATTGCTGTTGCGGCGCCTGAACTTGTCGCAGAGATCCTCAATCTCCTTCCAACGCACGTTCCAATCAACCGCTGTCTTTTTTTCTTCGGCCCAGGCACACGCGTTGCATACACCCTCTTCATTATATATTATCCTTGGCCTAGTTTCCGGCATGAGGCACTTAGTGCAATACGTCATTTAAGATTTCCTTTATCTTTAATCTTGAGCCCCTTCCAATTATATTCTACCTGTGTCGTCATGGCACTCTCGATATATCGATAGGGAGTGAATATGCGGCTCCCCACCCTGATCTTTTTTAAACATGGCTGACCATTGTCATCATTTATAGATGTTATCACAAGCGCCCCGTCTTTTGCTGCCGCAAAGATGGCATCCAACGTCTTCCTGTAAACCAGCCCCACCTGAAATGGGTGGAATAGGCCTTCATTCGTTTTTGCATACGCCCTTTTTATTCTCACCCGTTCGCCGTTTATGAAGCTCTGGGCGCCGTCAAAGGGATCGGAAAAGGCATTTATAAACTTCTCTATCTCTTCCAGCGGCCAATCCCAATTTATATAACCATGCGTTTCCGCGTTCAGCCTCGGCCAATATGTGCTTAAGAATTCGTCCTGAGGCTGTGGAAAAAAATCTTTTTCGTCTTTCAACATCTTAAAAAAAGATGTGAAACTCTCGGCTATCTTGCGCCTCTGATATGATAAAAAATCCATCTGGCATGTTAGTGAAGATGGGTAGATGAAACTGCCGGCTTTTAAAATATCTCCGCCATCGATCTTCTCGGCGAGAAAATGGTATGTATAATACCCGCGCCTCTCATCCTGCAGCATCTGCCATGTCATCCCAGCGCCGCCGCGATAAAGAGGTAGCTTAGATCCGTGGATATTAATAAGCCTGCCGTTGAAAAGGTCTATGGTATCTTTTCTCATTATCCATGGCGCCGATACGGATATCCCGAGGACCCGTGGACCTACGAGCTTTCTGAATCTGGGTTCTCGCCTTATATCTTTAAAGACATGGAACTCCATCCCCCTAGTCGTTAAAAAATCCATGAAATTCTGTCCATGAATATGCGATGGGCCTTTTAACTGCCACTCGCATGTTACCACGCTGACCCTCTTCCTTGTCTCTGCCTTCTCTAGGATCATGCTGAGCGCAGCGGTGCCGCCGATGAAGACATAGTGATCGATGCTGCCGAAATTATATCGTACTCTTCTATCTCTTCTCATTATATCTCTCTATATTTTTGAGGAGTTTCAGTATGGCGATATCTTCTTTGAGGGTGTTGGGGAACGTGCCAGTTCCTTGCGTTGCGCTGATAAAATCACGTAGCTCATCGACATACATATTCTCTGCGATATTTTTGTTATAACCTCTGGCCGCTTTTTCTTGAGAGTACTTACAGGCGCCCCACGTCCTCTTTCGGGCGTCATAGAGACGTATGACGTTCTCGTCCCATCTCCACAAAACCTGGCCATACTCCATGTTCAGGATGAGGTTTCTTATCGCATACCGTGAGACGACATCTACCTGCAGAAGCCCGAAGGCCTTCGGCTTAAACTCCATCACTATTGAGTAGGTGTCATCTATATCCGCCCCCACATCCATCGTCTTACCATTAAAACCGGATACCCGCACAGGAAATCCCAGAAGGCCCGTTATCCATGTCAATTCAAATGGAACTATTTCCCGCGCCCCTCCTGTCTTTTTTTTACTCACATAGAAATCTTTGACGTTTTCAAAGGGATGCCAATCGGGAAGGTACTGCCCTGCATGATAGGTGAAGTTTGTCACCTTCCCATATCTATTACTTCTTACCATATCCGCAATCCTCTTTATACCAGGATGATATCTAAGGGTGCATGACGGCGCAATGAGCACCTTCGCATTCGAGGCCGCCTTCGCAAGGCCCTCCAGTTTTCCCAGGACCACGCTTGCTTCGACAAAGGCCGGTATTCGATTCTCAACGGCCAATGCGATATATCCATCATGTCTGTCGGGAGGCGTTGAGATGAGCATCATGCCGATAGAATCGAAATCTACTTTTTTTAAGCTGTCGACGACCTCGATGGCGTATCTGTCACAGGCCTCTTTTCGGCGATCCTCTCGCGGGTCGTAACCGATTATATCGGCATATCCAAGTCTTTTTAAACAACATATTCGCCTCCTACCCATCGAGCCGAGGCCAACCTGCAGAACCTGCATTTTTTTATCTCCTTTAAACGTTACCGCCATCTTCCCTTTCTCAGTATCGCATCAAGTTTGGAAGTATCCAGAAAGAACCGCGGGCATTGTCCCTTTTTGACCTTTACTATGCCGGTGGTGCTTCCTCCATACTCCTTCACTATGTTTTTCGCAAGGCTCAGGTATGACAGGTTCTCGCCTCCTACGTTGTACATACCCGGCAAGTCGTTTTCAATAAATACGTTAACAATGCGTAGGAGCTTTTCTATATCTATAAAATTACTTACCCTTCTGCCTTCTCCGTATACCGCGATACGGCCTTTCTTAGACAATTCCCGCTTGAAAACGGAGATTATCCTGTTACTTCTCATTCCCCGGCCATATACCTGGCCGATCCTAAGATGCGATATGACAACATCTCGCCCTCTTAGTAAAAAATCGATAAGATTCTCTCCACAGAATTTGGACAGCCCATACAGACAATCTGAATTCGAAGACATCCTTATCTCCGAGACTTCAGAAAATTTCCCGTCTATATTAGGGTAGACGGCCATGCTGGAAAAATTGATCACCTTTCTCGGCTTCAAGATCTTAGCAATCTCGATTACTCCTTCGGTGATCCTTAGATTAGTATATAATAAATTTGTATCCTCTATGTCACGGCCTTTCATCATCCTCGACGCTAAATGGACTATGATATCGATCGACGAACGCCTCTTAAACCGCTTGAAATATGCCTCTGCCTTCTCTCTATCTGCAAGATCTAGAAATATACATCTCTTTCCTCTACCGATCTTCGTGATATCCAGCCGGTAAAGCCTATGCCTGGCTTCCAGAAAACTGGACAAATTCTTGCCGATAAATCCGGAGGCGCCGGTGATCAATATATTCATAAATACGCCTTAAGGCAATGGTATGTATATCTCTTCATCATACTTTTTAACGATGCCTTCTCTTAGTTCAAAACCTTTACATTCTAATCCGACTATCCGCCTGATGATATATTCAACCTCTTTAAAACCAAAGAGTGAACGTATATAGGTAGTCCCGGAGTGTCTGGCGTTGATCTCAAATATCTTCGGAAGGCCGTCGCGATCGTCGATACGAAGCTGGATGTTGCATGGCCCATACGGCCCCAAGGCATGCGCTACCTCATGGATGTATTCATAGATTAGGGTTGGTGTGCGCCGATTGAAATATGCCACTTCCGTATTACCGTGTTTCAAGGTCCGCAACAGCGCTATTGACTTCTCGACCTCACCGCCAAAGCATATAAGGCCACATGTATATTCAGCCTCTGGTCTCCCGATAAGCCCCTGGATGATAGGATCCTTCACTTTTGATAATACACTAGATATGTCCTCACGTTTCGAAACTATATAAACATCTTGGCTGGTGTTCCCATTGCGTGGCTTGACTATGCATGGGAATTCGATATCCTTGTCTATATCTCTACCTGCCAGCCAAGTTTTAGGATGATAAAAATTGTTTCTCTTCAAAAATTCATACGTTAGGTACTTGTCATTTGCGATCTTGATCACGCTCTCATCGCTTACGACAACTTTGCATCTACTTTCTGATTCAATCAAATTCTTATATTTTGCGAAAATCGGAAGCTCGAAATTTATACCTATAAAAAGCAATTTTATCTTTTCTTGAATTATGGCCTCCAGGACCTTATCGAACCATGTCTTAGGCTCTATAGATTTTTTGAATATGTCTGGCAAAATGAAGTTCTTCTTAACCCAATATGAGCCTACAGTATTGTCAAAATAGTCAAACCCGATCATGGAGATCGATTTTGCTAAAGACGATGTTCTTATCGACTTTATTATAGCCTGTCCGATACGCGAACCTGTGCCAGTTATACCTATGCGAATGTCATCCATTTTGTTTGATAAGCCCCTCTGCGCCGATGTATCTTGATCTCAATTTACGCCAAATATCTCTTGTTTTAATGAAATCTGCGAGATGCCATGGATAAAAATGATATCTCTGCATCGATTTAAAAGACCCGTTTTTGATATTCATGGCTATATGATAAGGGTCTTTTAATAATGCCCGTGCCCTTCTATAAAAAATATTTTTTAAAACATTCGGCTCCAGGACAGGCGCTAATTCGCGGCTGGCCTCTTCTGCCAACCGACCCAATTCTCTTGCGATGGTGAGGCTGGAGGGCTCCTGACGCGGAAAGTCATAGTAGCTCTTAAGATACCTGCCGAGATCATCTTTCTTTCCTTCCGGCAACGCAGGCAGCTCGCCGGCTTTCGCAGACCGTATCATGTCAAGAGCTTCATCCAAATTTTGCGGGAAGTGGAAGAACCTTGAAAAGTATGGAGATATTAATTGATCGAGCTTAATATGATCGTACAACCTCTCTCCCAAAAGTTTTAGCGGAGATATTACCGGCACGCCGTAGGCAAGTGCGCTGACCGCAACGGTTGAAACATAAACAATCATACAGAATATATCCTTCACCCATTCAGAAAGATAATAGTCATTGCGGGATTCAAAATTTTTATATTTGTCCTTAAAAAAATTGTAGCCCTCCACTAATTCAAAAGGAGCAGGCCTTAAACTTATCGCCGCTTTTAAATCTACAGCGCATCTTTTTATCAGCTCACATTCATATCTAAAGGCAGCGCAGTTATACCATATCCAGTCTTCCCAATGGCGGTCTTGGCTATAATAGTTTTCAACGCCGTTAGAGGAATCTTTTCTATAATCGAGATGAGTCATAAAATTATCGGACCGATTGGCAAATGTATAACAATTTATATGGGTGTGCGATGTCGCGAATCCGATGTGTTTTTCTGCCCTTCCACCTTCTTCCCTCTCCAACATAAGGGCATCAAAACGAGGCGTACCTGTCACCATCGTCTGCGATGGATTAAAAATATTTTCTTCTTCAATCCACTGACGGGTCTGGTCTCCCCACATAAATATCCTTGACACGCCTTTAGTATATGCGACGTCGTGTTCAAATTTGCCTGTAAATAAAGCATTCATGCAATCTTTTTTTGGGATCGCCCCTTCCTGCGGCAGGATCGCTATCTTTGAATATCTGGTCAAGAAGTCAAGGAACGCTCCATATACGCTTCCGTATACAGTAATAGCACTGGAAAGAACCACTACCGAAGGGTTATGGAGAAAACACTTGTCTTTCCAGTTAATCTGATTGGACAAGACCACCGGATAACCCATATCTTTAAGCCAGTAATATATAAGGAGGATGCCTTCGATATCCCTTGTGCGATTATCCACCATTATTAAAATAGGGCGACATTTAATCATTTTTTTTCTCATATACATTTTTATATTGGAGATGATGTAATTTAGCGTACCTGCCGTTGTTCATTAAGAGTTCTTTGTGACTGCCCACCTCCACCACCGTTCCCTGTTCAAGCACAACAACCTGGTCTGCATGTTCAATAGTTGACAACCTATGAGCGATCACCAAAGCCGTGCGATCGCGACTAAGGTTCCTGATGGCGTTCTGCACCAGCTGTTCGGATTCCGTGTCCAAGGCGCTCGTCGCCTCATCCAGTATCAAGATATCTGGATTCTTCAGGATCGCTCTCGCGATAGCTATTCTTTGTCTCTGGCCGCCCGATAGTTTAAATCCTCTGTCCCCGAGCACTGTATTATATCCGGCTGGAAGATCTTGGATAAAATCGTGCGCGTTAGCCCTTGCTGCGGCATCTATAATTTCAGCGCGGGAGGCGCCTAATTTGCCATAGGCGATATTGTCCGATGCGGAAGCATTGAAGATGAAAGTATCCTGGCTGACAAAACCTATGTTCGACTGCCAATCCTCAAGACGTAAATCTTTCAGACTTTGGCCATCGACTAAAATCTCTCCTCCCAGAGGGTCATATAACCTAAAGAGAAGGTCTACAAGCGTAGATTTGCCTGCGCCGGAGCTTCCAACGAGAGCCGTTGTCATTCCTTTGGAGATAACGAATGTGACATCTTTTAGCGCGTATTCTTTGTTTTTGGCATACCTGAAACTGACCTCTTTAAAGGCTATCCCGTCTTTTAGGCCTGCAAATCTTCTGATGCCGCTTTTGATATACGGCTTATTATCCCGGCACATCGCTTCCTCTATCACATTTATTGCAGGCAGCTCTGAAGCGAGAGAGGCGGCGAGGGAGTTAAAATTATTGATCTGAATCTGGAGGAGTTTCAATATATAGACGAATACCAAAAGGATCGATAATATCTGAGCGCCTTTTGAGACTATGATAGAAGCAAAGGCGATAGTTGCCATAACCAAAAATAACATCACCAATGTCTCGGAGCCTGGTTTTAACAGATCGATGAGCATAAATTTCTTCATCGCTAAGATATTCCAATCCTTCCAGTACTTTTCATGTCTTTTTATCTCGAAATCATAATTTCTGAAGAGGCGAACGGTGCGTAAACCCTGCAGGATCTCGATCCAGTATGAAAAGATGGACATTGTCGTCTCCGACAACTTCTCACCAAAAGATTTAAGAATTCTGTTGACCCTGTTTGTCGATAGTAAAAGTACAATCAACGGGCCCATCACAATTAGGGTAACCTGCCAGGAAAATATAAACATCGACAAGGCATAGACTAAAATTATGCCGGAGACGGTGACTAGTTGCAGCATCAGGTGAAGCGCTGTGGCGACCCGCGAGGCCTCAAAATCAAGCCAACTATAAATCTCGCCGGATTTTTTGTTGGATATATATCCATATTCCACTTCCAATATCTGCTTAAAAATATTCGAAACGATCTGCCAGCGCACTTCATACATCAGCCACCTTGAGATGCAGGAGGCCAGCCATATACATAAATTCTTTAATAAAGTCGCAAACAATATTATAAATGCTAGGATCTGAAGCCTGAGAAGCGGAAGAAAATTTAAAAATGGCTTCGATATCATTTTGAGAATCGTACTATACCCTTGCATATCGGCTTTTTCTGAGATGACGCTTTGTATTGTAGGGATGATCAAGGCGATGCTCACGCCGTCGAATATGCCGGAGAAGAGGGACAGGAAGATGAATATGATTGAGAGGCCGGCATAAGGCTTTAAATATTTAATTATCTTTAGTATCAGGCTGATGCGTTGTGACATGCTGCTCCTGTATCGTCTTTTTGAATTGAAGCCTTCCATTCCGCCAGGTCTATTCCGTTCTCCCGCATATAAGACCTCGCCTCTGTCAGGCCATCCGCTATAAAATTAAAGAGATTGGCCGTTGATACCCCCTGCACTTTGCTATATTTGATTCCTTCGGCCAATTGATCAAATCTTCCTACGCCTCCAGAGGCAATCATCGGAAGGGAGGAAATCGCGGATATCCTCTTTAGGGTCTCGAGGTCGTAACCCTGACCTGTGCCGTCGCGGTCCATTGAGGTAAGATATATCTCACCAACGCCTAAATCGGCCGCATTTCTAACAGCGCCCTCAACTGACCAACCGGTATCGATAGATCCATTTTCGATAAAGACTTTTTGTCTATCATCACAAAGTTTATAATCGATGGACCCAATAATAGATTGACCGCCAAAAATCTTCACCAGTCTTCTGACCAATTCCAAATCCTTTACAAGGGACGTATTTATGACAATTTTGTCCGCGCCTGCATCAAAAAGTTTAAAAGCCGCCTCAACCGATTTTATGCCTCCGCCGGCAGCAACCGGCATGAAGCAGTTCGCTGTAAGGAGCTCTAAATTTTTGCCGAAGGATTTGATATCCTTATCTCCTCTTTCGACATTAAGGACAATCAATTCGTCAATCGAAAAGGCTATGGCGTTAAAATCATAATATTCCTTTATCCATTTTAAATCGCCAACCCGCTGAAGCCGGAAATTCCGACTGAGCACATAAGTTCCTTTGTCAACCAACAGTGTAAATATCAGCCTGTGTTTCGCCATGCTTAAATCCGCGATGAAACAAAATTTTTTAAAACAACCAGCCCATTTCTCTGGCTTTTCTCGGGATGGAATTGTGTGCCGAATATATTATTACGCCTAACGCTGCTTGCGAATTTTTCTCCGTACTCAGTCCATGAGGAAACGTCTGTCTCGTGCTCGCAGCTTAACACGTAACTATGAACAAAGTAGAAGTCCGCATGTTCATCTAAACCATCAAAGAGAATGCGGTTATTTGAGGAAAAGAATGTTGCATTAAATCCGATATGCGGTACTTTGAGCCCGCTTGTTGTATTAAATTTTCGAACTCTGCCGGCGATCCATCCTAATCCCTCGGACGGTCCGTCCTCATCTCCGATCTCGGCAAATAACTGCATTCCCAGACAAATCCCTAGGATGGGCACTCCTGATTTTAGAACCGCTCCATTGAGCGCGTCTAATATATTCATCTTTCGCATATTCTCCATGGCCCTGGCGAATGAACCGACGCCGGGAAGTATCAGCTTGTTGCTATTTAGAATCTCTTCTGCCGAATCGATCACTCTGCTCACAATGCCAAGATAGCGTATGGCATTTTGTATCGATTTAATATTGCCCATTCCATAGTTAACTATTGAGATCATAACTATTTTCCAAAAAACATATTAGTGCGGCGTAAATGTCGGGGCCCATTTGCCATTTATCTTTTTAAATAAATTTTTATCCGCATAATGATCGAGCACGGCGTCAAATTCCTTCATAGTCATGTCAAAATATGTCAGGTAATCTTTGATATAGGATTGCGGGTATTCGCCATCGTATTTTTTTACCAATGTGAGCGCTTGCCTGCGCATCATGGCGCCTCTTCGGATATCAATTCCCACATCCTGTGAGCAGCGGCCGAAGCCAAATTTCAGGTACATCAGATAACAATGCAGATCATATAAAGTGGTATCGGTCTGCGCAAAATTATTATATGTGCCGATACACCGCTGGGGCGTTTCCTCTAGTCCGAGCTTCTCCTTCGCTAAAAGGTAATGTTTATACGACTCCCAGTTTTCGAAATAAGACCAGTGAGCTATAGAGGGATTCAGCCTTCTAAATTCATCCATAGACGGATAGAGCCACCAGTAAAGCTCTTTCTCTGAGAACCATGAGGTATATTTACGCGGATCTAAGCCGCTTAAATAAATATTTATGCTGTCTTCCAGACCATAACATGCTTCTTCTTTCAACTTTGTTGTTCCGCCGTACTCGGTTTCACCTTCTTCTCCGAACATGACAAATGGAATATCCAATAAAACAGCCGACCTAAATATGGCTGTCTGCACGCTGATGATCCACGCATGTAAAGGTTGCCCCTGTGATATAAAAGCTTCCTTGGCTATCTTTCTAGCTACTTGCGGGTTCGGTGTTATATGAATATGGTCGTAGCCGCAATTAATAAAATTTTGCAGATTTCTCACGCCAACATCTATTTCGAGCGGTGGTTTGAGAGTAACGCACAATGGGTGCATCCCCATTTTTTCTTTCATCATATACGCTACGTATGAACTGTCTTTTCCGCCGCTGACCGGCAGGATGCAGTCAAACTTGTAAGTATTTCGGCTTCTATATTTATCACACAATTCCTCTAGCTCACACCAACGCGCCTTCCAATCTACCTCCGTCTTCTTCTCCTCAGCCCAAAGGCAGGCATTGCAAACACCTTGGTCGTTATAAACTATTCTCGGCCTCGTCTCCGGCATCATACATCTGGTACAATACTTCATTAAAATATCCTCTCTAATTATGCCAGTCTCTTGAAACCCGAATGGGCAATGGTCCCATCATAAATATATCGCAAACTCCTCTTCTTGATGTACGAAGCCAGCTCGCCGAGTATTCCGTCTAAAGCCTCGAAATATTTCTTCGTATCCTCATCCGTATGTGCATACGTCGCATAAAATGTATTTGACGTCAGAAAACCTTTTTCAAGCATCCTCTTGACAATGATCGTATGAAGTAATTCGGAGTCGTCTATCTTTATCTTCCAATGGCTGAGCGGCGGTATCCCGGAGATCTCGATATCGAGACCGTATTTACGGGATGCGTCCTGCCAGCCCTTTTGCACCAAATTGCCGATAGCAATTAGATGAGAGCTCACGTCATACTTAATATGTTTTTTTAGCGTAGCCAGTGCTGCAGTCGGGCCTATCTTATCGGTCCAATAAGTGCTGCTTATGAATGAGTCCTGTGCGGCATTCATAATCTTAGCCTTACCTATAATGGCGGCCATCGGATAACCGTTTCCCAATGCCTTCGCAAAGACCGAGATATCCGGCTCTACGCCCAGTTTTAAATGAATCCCGCCCGGCGTCATGCGTAGGCCGGAGGTAACCTCGTCGAATATAAGCGGTATATCCTTTTCAGCGGTGATCTGTCTTATCCCTTCTATAAAATCTTTTTCGGGCCAGAAACTTCTTACAGGCTCCATCACGACTACGGCAATATCTTTTTCATATTTTTTAACCAAACCTTCAAAGCTTTCTAAGTTATTATAATAGAATGGCGTTATCGTCCCATATAAGGATCTCGGCACACCATTAGGCTTTAAGCCGGGCAATAGCTGTCCATCCAATGCTGAGGCCTTCTCCAGATTGGCGGCCAAATACCAGTCATGCCATCCATGGTAACCGCAAAAAAGGATCTTCTCTTTACCGCTATATGCCCTCGCAATCCTAACCGCCACTGCCATCGCCTCGCCGCCTGTGCGGGCATACCGCACTTTTTTAGCCCATGGATGAATCTTGCAAAGAAGTTGGGCAAGCTCAACCTCTTCCGGCGCATTAA
>JAHFGO010000099.1 GCA_023247385.1 Candidatus Omnitrophota bacterium
GTTTCGTGCGTGCCACGGCTTATCGAACCAAAACTCATCGCACCTGTAGCGAAGCGTTTAACCAGTTTCTCAACTGGTTCGACTTCATCAATCGGCACCGGCCCAGGTTTCTTAAATTTGAGCAGGCTCCGCAAAGTGCATGGATTTTTGGATTGATCGTTTATAAGGAAAGCAAACTCTTTATACTTTTTATAATTATTCAATCTTGTGGCATCTTGTAGTGCCGCAATGCTATCAGGGTTCCATAAATGAAATTCGCCATCCCTTTTCCATTGATAGATGCCGCCTGTCGTAAGGCCTGGATAGTTTGCCTCAGCTTTAGGGTATGCGCTTTCGTGCCTTGCGACACACTCTTTTCGGAGCATATCGAAATCTATGCCGCCTATTCTTGAGACCGTTCCAGTAAAACACCTATCTATGACAACACCGCTCAAGCCTAATGCTTCAAATATCTGTGCTCCCCTATAACTCTGCAGGGTTGATATGCCCATCTTAGACAGGATCTTTAAGATGCCCTTCTCTATTGCATGTATATAATTATTTAAAGCTTTTTCAAAATTTAAATCCAGATCGCCACTATCAATTAGGTATCGAATTGATTCATAAGCAAGATATGGATTTATACAATCCGCGCCATATCCGAAAAGAAGGGCAAAGTGGTGGACTTCTCTAGGCTCAGCGCTTTCTACCATGATGCCTATTTGGGTGCGCAATGCTTTTCTAACTAAATGGTGGTGGACAGCGCCTGTAGCCAATAGCGCAGGGACAGCGGCATATTCTTTATTAATGCCCCTATCACTTAAAATAATAAAAGTGAACCCATTCTTTATAGCACGCGATGCCTCGTCACAGATTTTATTCAAAGTCTTTGACAAAGCGTTTTTGCGCGAAGCATTAAACAGAATAGAGATCGTTTTTGTCTTAAACCCTCTCGTTTTTATGCCTCGAATTCTTTCTGTCTCATCATTGGTGAGAACAGGATTCCTGATTCTTAATCTATGACAATGCTCCGGCCCTTCATCCAAAAGATCCTTTTCTGACCCTGCATGGGTCTCGAGGCTCATAACGAGCTCTTCTCTGATAGGATCTATGGCTGGGTTAGTGATCTGGGCAAATAACTGTTTAAAATACGTATATAAAATTTGAGGTTTATCTGATAAGACAGCATGCGGCGTATCATTTCCCATCGAACCTATAGGCTCCTGGCCATTTTCGGCCATTGGCTTGATTAAAAATTTTAAGTCTTCGCGAGTATACCCAAAAGATTTTAAATCTGTTAATATATTATTCGAAGGCTGCTTTCTCTTTTTTGTCTTGGCTACGTCATCAAGTTCAACTATGTTCTTTTTGACCCATTCAGCATATGGCTTCCTCGATGCCATATCTCGCTTTATCTCTTTATCGTCGATTATACGCCCAAGCTCCGTGTCAATAAAAAATATCTTGCCAGGCTCAAGCCTTCCGGATAGAAGGATCTCTCTGGGCTCTATATCCAGCACCCCGACCTCAGAAGCCATAACCACGAAATCTTCTTTTGTCACAATGTATCTGGCTGGCCGAAGCCCATTTCTGTCCAAACAAGCGCCTATCCTTATACCATCAGTAAAAGCAATCGCTGCCGGTCCGTCCCATGGCTCCATCAGACACGAGTGGTACCGATAAAAACTTTTTACATTTTCATCCATAAGATCGTCCTGTTCCCAGGCAGCCGGTATAAGCAGCATCATAGCATGCGGCAAGGATCTTCCTGCCAGGACTAAGAGCTCGAAGACATTATCGATCGTTGCCGAATCGCTTCCACCTGGAACGATCACAGGATAAATCTTTTTTATATCTTTTCCGAAATTATCGCTTCTTAATAGTCCTTCCCTGGCCCGCATCCAGTTGATATTGCCTCTTAAGGTATTTATTTCGCCGTTATGAGCAAGAAATCTAAATGGCTGGGATAGGTCCCATGTAGGGAATGTATTGGTGCTGTAACGGGAATGGACCAGGCAAAGAGAGCTCTTTAAGTGCTCGTCCTTCAGATCGAGAAAAAAATTCTCTAACTGCCCGGGCATGAGAAGCCCTTTGTAAGAAAAAGTGCGGCATGATATGTTGGTAATATAGAAAAACGATTTTTGTTTTAAGCCCGAGGCGCGGATGATGTTCTCTACACGTTTGCGAATCACATACAGTTTTCTTTCGAATTCTAACTCCGTTTTTAACTTCGCGTTTCGCGCAATAAAAGATTGTTCGATTATGGGTTCTGTCAATTTGGCAGTTTTACCTATGTCAGAATCGTCCACCGGGACTTTACGCCAGCCTAATATTGTCTGGCCTTCCTCTTCGACAATACGCCTGAAGGCGTCTTTACAAAATTTATTCTCCTTCTTATTTGTAGGCAAAAATACCATACCTGTCCCATATGCGCCTTTTGACGGCAGATTGATTTTGTGCTCGTGACAAACTTTATTGAAGAATTCGTGCGGGATTTGAACAAGGATGCCAGCGCCATCGCCGGTTTTTGGATCTGCGCCAGTTGCGCCCCTGTGGGATAAGCGCTTAAGCACTTCAAGGCCTTGTTTAATGATATCATTTGAAGGCGCACCCTTTATATTGCAGACGAATCCTACGCCACAGGAGGAGTGCTCAAAACGGGGGTCATAGAGACCTTTAGTTTTCGGCAGGTTCCCATGTTCCATTTTGCTATCCTCTCATGCCTTCCACTGTTTAACATCTATTGATAACTTTTTTATCTTCGAACGCATGGTATTACGATTTATGCCTAAAATTTTGGCAGCCTTAAGCTGATTGCCTTCGGTACGTTCTAACACATGTTCAATCAGTGGTTTCTCAACCTTTTCCAAAACTGTTTTATATAATACACCTTTTTGGTCTTTAAATAAAGCATCTTCTTTTTGTTCGATTAAAATAGTAAACATCGATTACCTACCTCTGCCTAAAATATAGGCACTGTTAGTTAAAAAAATATTACCCTGTGGTAATCTGTGTAATCTTATTTAAAATCCCTGCCTACCGGCAGGAATGTGTGAAATCTGTGTTATCTTAAATGTCGAAGTACAGATAGAATTCGTATGGATGTGGCCGCATTCTTACTGCGTCTATTTCTTTTTTACGCTTATATTCTATCCATATATCAACGACGTCTTTGGTAAAGACCCCTCCTTTCAAGAGGTAGTCGTGATCTTCCTCCAAGGCATCTATCGCACGGCGCAGCGATGCTGGCACTGTAGGGATCTTTGCCATCTCTTCTTCGCTCAGCTCAAATAAGTCAGTATCCATTGGCTTACCGGGATCGATCTTATTCTGTATGCCGTCGAGGCCAGCCATAAGCATTGCGCTGAAAGCGAGATATGCATTACAAGATGGATCTGGTGGTCGGAATTCTATCCTCTTTGATTTTGGATTATCCGTATACATGGGTATTCTCACTGCTGCCGAACGGTTGCGTTGAGAATAAACGAGATTCACTGGCGCCTCATATCCTGGGACTAGCCTCTTGTAAGAGTTAGTTGTCGGCGCGCAGAATGCCATTAGACTGTTCGCGTGTTTTAATAAACCGCCGATATAATATTTGGCTGTCTGGCTTATAAGCGCATATCCGTTTTTGTCATAAAATAGATTCACTCCCTTCTTCCACAGGCTCTGATGGCAGTGCATGCCTGAGCCGTTATCTGCGAAAAGCGGCTTAGGCATAAATGTGGCGACCATGTTGTTCTTTTTGGCCATATTTTTGATTATGTACTTATACAGAAGAAGGTTATCGCCCATTTTTGTAAGTTTGTCAAACTTCATATCTATCTCGCACTGGCCTGCTGTGGCAACCTCATGATGATGAACCTCGACATTAATACCCGATTCTATCATCTTTAAGATTATCTTGCTTCTCAAATCCTGGATAGAATCGTGCGGCGGCACCGGAAAATATCCTTCCTTGAAACGTATCTTATAGCCAAGATTGGGATTTTCTGCCTTGCCTGTATTCCAGTCGGCTTCAATTGAATCTATAAAATAATAGCCGGAATTTTCGGTCTGATCGAAACGGATGTCATTGAAGATAAAGAACTCTGCCTCCGGCCCGAAATATATGCTATCTGCGATTCCTGTGGTTTGAAGGTATTTCTCCGACTTCTTTGCTATATATCTCGGATCGCGCGTATAGGGCTTGCGAGTAAGTGGGTCGTAGATATCGCAAATTATGCTTAACGTTGGCACTTCACAGACTGGATCGACAATGGCTGTCGCTGGGTCAGGTATGAGGATCATATCAGATTCTTGGATCTTCTGGAATCCGCGTATCGATGATCCGTCAAAACCGATACCATCAACCCAAATGGACCGAGTGATGTCATCCATATCCTGCAGCTCTGAAGCTGGAATTGAGAAATGCTGCCATAGGCCCGGCAAGTCATTAAATTTAAGATCAACAATCTGGATCCTATTTTCCTTAATTAACTTCGTCACATCCCTCGCTGCTTTTTCATCAAAGCCGCCATTAGTAAGCGGATTTTTTGTCTTTACCTCTACTACCTCTTTCTTCTTAGGCATCTTACCCCCTCCTTTTGAAATTTATTTTAGTAGATCCCTCGCTTCGCTCGGGATTGTTTGTCCATTTGTAGTACCCAGACAAACAAATAGGCGTTCTTTTTAGTCAAGAATGACTATATTTGAACGCCTATGTTCAATTACGTATAGATACTACAATATTACAAGTAAAAAGTCAAGTATTTTGGTAACTTACTTGGATAGCTCATGTAGTGTATAGCGATTTTCTTCTTTCAGTTGTCGAATTTTTCTAATTAATTCCTCATCTATCATCTAAATAGCGCTTTCCCCTTTTTCGCCCGTGCGTATTCGAAAAACACTTTCAATCGGATACACAAAAATTTTCCCGTCGCCTATCTCGCCAGTATTGGCAACTTCCATTATTTTCTTGACTATACGTTCTACGTCTGCATCTTTCGCGACAACTTCGATCTTCACCTTCGGAAGCAGTTCCATCTTGTATTCCTTGCCGCGCCACTGCTTCACCAGGCCTTTTTGTTTACCATGACCTTCAATCTCAGTGACCATCAAACCAGGCGCACCGATTTCTTTCAATGCAAGCCGCACTGAATCTAGTTTCTCAGGACGAATTATCGCCTCTATCTTTTTCATATGCCTACCTCCTTCAATTGCATATGGAACTTCTCTAAGTTAAAAGTCTGGTTTATGCGAAGTTTCATATTAAAATTCCTCCAAATTGACCCATACGATCCTTTATCGACCTATCGTAAACAATTCTTTAGGAATGGGTGTTTCAGAGTGTTTATCAAGTTTAACTCCGTTATACCCCACAACTCCCATTTCAGGAACGTCTAATCCACCAATCTCTGTATCCGGATCCACTCTATTACCGACAAGTGCTTCTAATAACTTAAAGATTATAAATGAAATTAGACCTACGTAGATGAAATTCGAGGTTATGCCAATAGACTGAGCAATGAATTGGGAAGAGTCGCCATATAATAGTCCCTTCACAGTCCCTGCAACACCGTTCCAGCCATCGCCATAAGTGCCGTCTGCAAAAAGTCCAAGAGCAAGACATCCCCACGCGCCGTTAACCCCGTGGACCGATATCGCACCTACAGGATCATCGATTTTTAGTTTACCTTCAAAAAAGTAAACTGCCTCTACTACAAGCACTCCGGCGACAAGGCCAATTACACAAGCGCTTATAGAATTGACGAATGCACACGGAGCCGTGATTGCCACAAGTCCCGCCAACATACCATTACACATCATGCTCGGATCAGGCTTTTTTGTGCGCACTATCCACATCCACAGCGTAGCCGCCATTGCTCCGGTAGCAGATGCCAACATAGTGTTGACAGCAATGACGCCTATGCGTAAATCAGTACCTGCCAGAGTGGAGCCAGCGTTAAAGCCAAACCACCCAAAGGCTAAAATAAATGTCCCGATAACCGCCATGGGAATGCTGTGCCCAGGGATTGGATTAACACTGCCATCACGATTAAATTTTCCGAGGCGCGGCCCTACAATCCATGCACCCACAAGAGCAATTACTCCTCCTGTCATATGAACTACCGAGGAACCGGCAAAGTCAACGTGACCATGCCCAAGCTGAAAATTCTGTCCCAACATGGCCAGCCATCCGCCGCCCCATACCCAGTTTCCAAAAATAGGATAGATAATTGTTCCAACGAGCAATCCATATATAAAGAAGGATAGGAATTTCCACCGCTCCGCTAAAGCGCCGGTAGGAATGGTTGCGGTAGTATCCATGAATACCATCTGAAAGAGGAATAGCGTAAATACAGCAACGTCATAAGATGAGCCGGAGAGGAAAAATCCTTTGGTTCCAAACAGTCCAAAAGATTTACC
>JAHFGO010000100.1 GCA_023247385.1 Candidatus Omnitrophota bacterium
AAGATGGTTGAACGGATGGTCGAAGTCGCAAAGGCTAATCCACATGCTAAGGGCCTGGCTTTGAGAGCGCTCAATCAGATGGCGAGAGAACTTCTCTTAGCTCAATCAAGCGATTGGGCGTTTATAATGAAGACAGGCTCGCATGTTCCTTATGCTGTGAAGCGGTTCAAGGACCATACAGAACATTTTACGCAACTTTACGAGGACGTGAAGGCAGGCGACCTTGACGAGGCATATATAAAGAAGCTGGAAGACAAATATAATATATTCCCTGATATAGACTATTCGGCTTATAGTACCTAAACACACCCCGGAGGTGTGTAAATCACACCTCCGGGGTGAATTGGGCCTTATGGACACGAAGAATAAATTAGCAGTTGCATTCCTGTGGCATATGCATCAGCCATTCTATAAAGATCCTCTATCTAACAAATACCTTATGCCATGGGTGAGGCTCCATGGAGTGAAGGATTACTTTCCCATGGCAGCTCTCGTTGAAAATTTCGATTCCATAAAAGTAACCTTCAATCTGGTCCCATCATTAGTTGAGCAGATAAACGACTACGTGCAGAACGATGCCAGCGATGTTTTTTTGGACCTGACACTAAAAAAAGCTAGCTCCTTAAGCTTCGACGAGAAGGTTGAGATACTTAATAATTTTTTCAAGGTAAATTTTAATCGCTTCATTGAGCCAAATGCAAGATATTCCGAACTTTTAATCAAAAAGGGCATCAAGCCTGCCAGTGGCTCTACATTGAAGAAGGTTGTAAAGAATTTTTCTAATCAGGATTTTCTTGACTTGCAGGTTATATTTAACCTATCTTGGTTTCATTCGATCAGCATAGAAGATGACATAAATCTTAAGGATATGGTTGAAAAAAAGAAATCCTATACAGAAGAGGATAAAGAGTATATCGTGGTCAAACAGAAAGAGATATTAGAGCAGATACTGCCGCTATACCAAAGACTTAAAGATAAGGGCAGGATCGAAATAACGACAACGCCGTACTATCATCCCATATTACCGCTTCTATGTGACACCTCTATAGCTAGAGTCTCCTCGCCGGGGATAGAGCTGCCGAGAAAGAAATTCACCCACCCAGAAGATGCAGAGTGGCAGATAAAAGAAGCTATAAAATATCACTCAAGTCAATTCGGCTCTCCTCCGCGCGGCATGTGGCCATCTGAGGGCAGCATCTCGGACGAAGTCCTGGATATAATGATTAAAAAAGGGGTAGATTGGATTGCAACAGATGAGGATATATTATTAAACAGCCTCTCTCTATATGATAAAAGGTATAAAGGCATGGAACTGTTCGATAGAAGGATCATATATCGGCCTTACAATTTCAAAAGAGATTCAAGACATATTACTATGGTATTCAGAGACAAGAATCTTTCAGATATGATAAGTTTTAGTTATAACTCATGGGGCCAGAGCGAAGCGGCATGGGATTTAATAGGGCACTTTAAGCGGACGGCTGACAATTTAAGGCGTGATACAGACCGGGCGCTAATCACCATCGTTATGGACGGGGAGAATGCGTGGGAGTATTATGAGGACAATGGGAGAAAGTTCTTCGAGACACTATATTTTAATCTCGATAAGCAAGATGATATCGGCTCTACCACGGTTAGCGAGTTTCTGGAGCTTGAACCTCCGAAGAAAATGCTTTCCAATGTATTTCCGGGATCTTGGATAAATTACAATTTTCAGATATGGATCGGCGAGGAACAAGATAATCTGTCGTGGGAATATCTCGACAGGACAAGAAGAGATCTAATTAAGTTCACAAGGCAGTTTCATAAGGACGAAAAAGAAGATGGCTCTAAGATCAAAGATGCGTGGCGCGAGCTTTATATAGCGGAGGGAAGCGACTGGAACTGGTGGTATGGGGGCAAGGCCCATTCCGGCAAGGAAAATCCATTCGATAAGCTGTACAGAACGCACCTTAAGAATATCTATAAACTTTTGAAAAAACCAATCCCGGATTTTTTAAAGATTTCTATTGCATAATTTTTGAAAAGATGTATAATACAACCTACTTCGAAAATTTGAAAGGAGGATTCAAGATGGCAAGGACATCTTTTAAACTCGGGAGATCTTCTAATCCGGCAATGTCAAAAGAAGATCTTAATAAACTTGTAGAAAAGAAGGCATACGAGCTTTATGAGAAGAGAGGCCGAAAGCCAGGACACTCCATGAATGACTGGTTAGAGGCAGAAAGAATTATAAAGGGGAAGTTCTCCAAATAATTCTGGATCTTTCGAAAATTCAATTTTAATAAGGCAGGGTTATGAAAAATGCTTGAAAACTATCCTGCCTTTTTTATTTGTCTTATGATATGATTATATGGTATACTTAAAAAAATTTTAGGTGGATGATGAAAGAATTCCTGTTATCCTTCATACCTATATTCGTCGCAATGGACGCTATAGGAGTGCTGCCTATCTTCATTGGGCTTACAGAGTACTTGAAAAAACGAGACAAGCAGAAGATTATCACCCAGTCGATAATAACCGCATTTCTCATCGGCATAACGTTTCTCTTTCTGGGTAGACTGATATTCAAAATTCTTGGTGTTTTAGTATCCGACTTCAAAATAGCCGGTGGACTGGTGTTGCTCGCTATCTCGTTAAGAGATATACTGCAGTACGAACGATCCCACCGGCTTCCGCCAGATACTATGGGCGCTGTCCCCATAGGGACACCTCTTGTAACTGGACCCGCAGTCTTGACTACAATAATAATCCTGCTGGACTCCTACGGCATGGTGCTTACTATCATCTCATTCGTAGCGAACCTTGTAATTACCTGGGTCGTATTTTCATATGCAGCTGTTATTGCAAATTTTTTGGGCAAGGCTGGCTCGAAAGCCGTATCAAAGATAGCGAGCCTCCTTCTGGCTGCCATAGCAGTTATGATGATGAGAAAAGGCCTGGTAGATACTATATCATATTTTTTGACTCAAAAAGGCGGGTAGACACATATGCTTTGGGTTATTGTTAAAGGCGGCCCAGCGATGATACCTATAATACTTGGCTCTGTGCTGGGGTTGGCCATAATAATAGATAAGCTGTGGATGCTCTTTAAAATCAGAAGCGATGTGCATAGTTTTACTAACAACGTCCTTATGATGGTAAAAAACGACAAGTTTGAAGAAGCGCTCGCGCTCTGCTCGAAAAATTCCAGATATCCAATCGCCCTTACACTTAAATCCGGCATAGAGAAGAGAGATCTTCCAAGCCAAGAGATAGAGAGGATATTGGAGCGCATCGGGAATAGCCAAGTTAAAAATTTAGAGAAACATATCGGAGGCCTGATATCCATAATAGGAATAGAGCCGCTTTTAGGATTTCTTGGAACAATCACAGGCCTCATAAGAGCTTTCATGGCTTGGGAGAAGGCCGGTTCTCAAATTACGGTCTCTGCCCTAGCTTCTGGTATATACGAGGCCATGATAACGACAGCAGCCGGTCTAATGATAGCGGTACCATATTATCTTGTATGCAATTTTATAATTTCTAAAATAAAATATATCTCTTATGAATTAAATGATTCGTCTATGCAGCTAGTAGAGGTATTATCCGAAAATAAGATCAAGAGATGATAAATATAAAAGGTAAACAGGACTATCTTGTTGCGTTGGAATCAGTGGCGATGACCGACATAGTATTGAATATGTTCATATTCTTTTTCATCTCTTTCAGCCTCATTTATACTTTTAATCCCGCAAGAATTTCAAAAATTGATGTGAAACTTCCGAGGGCATCAAGCGCAATATCTCTTGAAGGCTCTGAAAAAAGTATTCTCACTATAACTAGATCGGGTGAATATTTTATCAATGATGAGAAAATAAAAGGCGTTGATTTGAAAAAAACATTACAATCCAAACTAAAGGACGATCCATCTTTAAGCCTTCTCTTGAAGGTCGACAATATGACGAAGTTCGATAACGTCGTTAAGGTATTAGACGTGATAAATGAGCTGAACATACAACAGGTGAGCGTTGCGTCGGTAAAGAAAGAATGAAATATTGTAGTCCCTCGCGTCTACACATAAACAAAGGACGCTCGGGACGAAAATTACTTCGTAATTTTCGGAGGAGCGATATGAATATAATGATAGTTGGATGCGGCAGGGTTGGCTCACAGCTTGCGCTTTTACTCTCTCAGGAAGGCCACAACGTAACGATAATTGATAAAGATCCAGATTCATTTAAGAGGCTGGGCGGCACATTTAACGGCATAGCAGCCACAGGAAACGGATTCGATGAGAAACTGCTAAAAGAACTTAAGATAGACAAGCAGGATGCGTTCGTGTCAGTCACGAGCGGTGACAACACAAATCTCATGGCCTGCCAGATAGCCAAGAAGATCTTTAAAGTGCCAAGGGTGATAGCACGCGTCTATGACCCAAGGCGGGCGGATATATATAAAAAGTTAGGCTTGGATATAATAAGCGGCACGGTTCTTGTTGCCGCAATGATAAGGGACAAACTTATCGAGAACAGATTTACCAGTTATCTTATAGAGACGGGTGAACTCGGTGTCATAGAGATAATAGCAAATAGCCAATTGGCGAAAAAGAAAGTAGGCGAGCTCACGATTCCGGATGAATTTTTAGTTGTTGTGGTAGAGAGAAAGAAAAAGGTGATTATCCCACAGTCTGACACAAGGATTGAAGTGAATGACAAAGTTATGGGGGTCGTGAGGATCGCGAGTTTAAAGAAGGTTAAAGAGAGATTTAAACTGTAAGCTAAATACCAAGAGAGGTTCATATGTATATAGTTATAGTAGGTGCCGGGAGGATAGGATTTAATCTTGCACAGAAATTAATTCAAGATAAACACACAGTTACTGTGATCGAAAAGGATAAATCGCGCTGCGAAGGCATATCGCAGAATTTGGACGCTATGGTGGTTAATGGTGATGGCTGCGAACCAAGGTACCTGGAAGATGCTGAGATTGGAAGAGCTGATGTAATAGCCGCCGTCACGGCAGACGATGAAGATAATTTAATAATCTGCCAGCTTGCGAAAGAAGTATTTGGCGTAAGGCGAACGGTCGCGAGAGTCAATAATCCCAGAAATGAGCACATATTCACTGAGCTCGGTGTGGATGTGCCTGTGAACGCCACTACGATAATAGCGAAGATAATTGAGGAAGAAGCCTCTTTTGAAGATTTCATAAATCTGATGACATTTAAACGCGGGAAACTCGCACTGGTTAGAGTTGATTTGACCAACGATTCACCAGTGATAGATAAGTACGTGAAAGATGTGGTTCTCCCCGAAAATTCTGTTCTCGTATCAATAGTACGAGGCGATAATATAATAGTTCCGAAAGGAGAGACTGTCTTAAAGAGGGGGGATGATATAATTGCGCTTACAAGTATCGAAAATGAGCAACAGCTCCTGGACCTTTTGGTGGGTAAAGTAGAATGAGGATAGTTTACTCAAAAATAAAATCATCTTTTAAGAACATTTGGAATGCTTTAAGGGGCATCTATTCCGAGATCATTCTTGTATTATTCTTTATATTCATAGGATTTTTAGTTTCCATCTTATGGTGGAGGATCTTCAGATGATATTGAAACCATCACTGGAAGACTATAAGATACTAGGTTATTATTCAGGAAAGATAATCATAGGTATAGGCATATTGATGCTAATTCCTCTTACGCTTGCTTTCATCTATTACGAAGTAGAGCCAGCGATAGATTTTATCTTGAGCATTTCTGTAACGCTTTTAATCGGCGTAACTTTGGCTTGTCTTTGTTATACAAAAAAAGATCTTGCCACGATGCATGCGATGTCGGTAGCAGCTTTATCGTGGCTTATAGCTATGATAATATCAGCAATTCCTCTTCATCTAAGCGGCCATTATTCTTCTTATCTTGATGCCTGTTTTGAAGCCATGAGCGGTTATGCCACGACAGGCCTTACGCTCGTAAATAACCTGGATCATTTGGCAAACGCTCATAATTTTTGGAGGCACCTCACAATGTTCATAGGCGGCCAGGGCATAGTTGTCATAGCGCTGACGTTTCTTTTCAGAGGGACAGCCGGAGCATTCAGGATGTATGTCGGCGAGGCGCGCGATGAGAAGATACTGCCCAATGTGATTGAGACCGCAAGGTTCATATGGCTGGTTAGCATTGTATATCTTATTATAGGTTCGACAGCCCTCTCTATTTCAGGGGTCATGGGAGGCCTAAAGCCCTTGAAGGCAATATTTGATTCGGTCTGTATATTCATATCAGCCTGGGACACGGGAGGTTTTACGCCGCAATCGCAGAATATCCTTTTCTACCACAACTTCCCATTTGAGATTATAACTGCTTCAATAATGCTTCTAGGTGCTATCAACTTTGCACTCC
>JAHFGO010000026.1 GCA_023247385.1 Candidatus Omnitrophota bacterium
GCTTCTCGCATGTTCCGTTCCAGCGCATCATGTGTCATCATAACAATGGGCACGACATTTGCTGCTTTTCTTTCTTTCTGCGTAACGCTTGCGATGCTTATCTTGTATTTTGCGAGTATGCCGGAAATCTTCGCCAGCACTCCCGGCTTATCTATCGCTGAGAATCTTATATAATATCTGATTTTGATCTCTTCCATCTTCTTTAGGCCGGCTACATCTTTTTTGAAAGCTATATCATTATCTGCCGCAGAACCCTGTGATATATTTTTTGAAATAGCTATGATATCGCTTAGGATTGCACTGGATGTTGGTTTAGCGCCTGCGCCCTGGCCGTAAAAGAGATTTTCGCCAACGAGATCTCCTTTTACGAATATCGCATTGTAAACACCGTTTACATTCGCTAACAGGTGCGATGCCGGTATCAGTGTCGGGTGAACTCTAAGCTCGAGCAAGCCTCCGGCCCTTTTCGCTATCGCTAAAAGCTTTATTGCGTAACCTGACTGCCTAGCGTATTCTATGTCGCTCGGATCGATGCCAACAATGCCCTCGGTATAGATATCATTCGGTTTTGCGGAAACGCCAAAACCCAATAGAGCCAGAACTGACAGCTTGTGGCTTGAGTCGCTGCCGCTTATATCAAGGTGAGGGTCTCTTTCAGCGTACCCATTCT
This sequence comes from Candidatus Omnitrophota bacterium, assembly GCA_023247385.1. Lineage (GTDB taxonomy): Bacteria > Omnitrophota > Gorgyraeia > 2-01-FULL-45-10 > 2-01-FULL-45-10 > JAHFGO01. The sequence continues at coordinate 671 of JAHFGO010000026.1, forward strand.
TTTGAGCTAGCATTAATGCATCCTTAAAATTCAATCCTTCCTCTTGCATCTTTGACAATATAAAATTGCTCGTACCGTTTATTATCCCATAGACCAAATCTATCCGATTTGCGACGAAGCCCTCTTTTAAGGCCCGTATGATAGGGATGCCGCCTCCGACGCTCGCCTCAAAGCCCACACAAAGCCTGAGCTCATTTGCCAGACTAAATATCTCATAACCATATTCTGATAGTAACGCCTTATTGGCAGTGACAACATGTTTGCCCTGCCGCAATGCCTCTAAAATGACACCCCTTGCAGGATGAATTCCGCCAATAAGCTCCACAACGATATTTATATCAGGATCGTATAAAACCTGTCCTATCGATTTTGTCAGAATCTTCTTATCGACCTTAACCGGCCGTCTCGTCTTCAGGTCCTTGTCGCATATTTTAGAAACGACTACATTTACACCGGTCTTATCTTGTAAAAATGTACGTTTAGACTTCAGGGCCTTCACCACACCAGTGCCGATAGTCCCGAATCCTATTATTCCAACATTTATTTTTTTCATTGTTATCCCTCCTTATCCGCCGAAGGCTATCTACACTGAATAACCCAATACACGAAGGCGGATGGTCGGGGGGATGAGATTCGAACTCACGACCTCTTGCACCCCAAGCAAGCGCGCTAAACCGGGCTGCGCCACCCCCCGCATTATATAGAAATTAGCAATCTATTATATCAAATTATCTATCATTGTCGAAAGTTTTTTATTTTAATGGAAGGATGGGATTTTTTGCAACAAAGCGAGCTAGTTTTCTTCTTCCGTCTTTGGTGTGCGGGTCATCAAATCATGAACTGCCTTCTTCGGATCCTTATTCTCATAAAGAACCTTATATATTTCTGTGGTTATAGGCATCTCGACATTATATTTTCGCGAAAGATCATATGCGGATTTTGAAGTGGCAACACCTTCAACAACCATGTCGGTCTCTTTTAGAACATCCTTTAGTTTCTTCCCTTTCCCTATTTCTTCACCAAGCCATCTGTTTCTGGAGTATTGGCTTATGCAAGTAGTGGTGAGATCCCCGAGTCCGCTCAATCCGTAGAATGTCTCTTTTCGGGCACCCATCGCCATGCCGAGACGCACAATCTCAACTAGCCCCCTCGTCAGCAATGCCGCCTTGGCATTCGTCCCAAACGTGAGCGCATCTAAAGCGCCTGCTGCTATTGCGATAATATTTTTTAGTGAGCCCCCGAGTTCGACTCCTATAACGTCGCTGCTCGTATAGATCCTGAAGCGCTCTGTCATAAAAATATCTTGCACTTCTTTAGCTAATTCAAGATCGCCTGAAGCAGCAACTGCTGTGGTTGGCGCTCCATTCGCAACCTCAAGAGCTATTGTAGGGCCTGAAAGGATAGCCAATTTATTTTCTCCCAGGACATCGGTAATAACGCCGGACATCGTCTTAAGCGTCTTATTCTCAATTCCTTTGGTCACGCTGACAAATATTTTCCCCGAGGAATCCTCCATTTTGAGCATGGTGAGAACGCCCCTCATAAATTGGGATGGCACGGCAAGAACCACGAGCTCTTTACCACCGAGCGCCTCACTAAGCAGGTGAGTCAGTTTTATCGCCTCTGGAACCTTGGCCCCCGGCAAAAATTTTATATTCTCTCTACCAGTTTTCAATATCTCGATGTAATCCGGGAAGGCGCCCCACAACGTTACATTAAAGCCTTTTCTGGAAAGGAGAATGGCAAGCGTGGTTCCCCACCCGCCGTCGCCGATAATACATATATTTTTCATCTTTTATACCTTCCCATCAGTTGTCCCTCGGCCAATATATGGCCTTCCATGGCCTTGAGCAGGTCTTTTTTCGTAGCTTGAGGTTTAAGCTTAAGCATAGAGTCGAGCGCGTAGATTTTGAAATAATACCTGTGCGTGCCGCTTGGAGGGCACGGCCCGCCATAACCGGGCCTTCGAAAATCTGTGATGCCCTGTATTGCACCATTCTCAAGAGTTGTGGTGGCAGGTATATTCTCTGACAGCCCTTTCATATCCGGAGGTATATTGAATATAACCCAATGCACCCACGTGCCCATCGGCGCATCCGGGTCATCGCTTATTATAGCGATGCCTTTCGTTCCATTAGGAATGCCACTCCATTCAAGAGGCGGAGATATATCATCGCCATCGCAGGTATATTTTCTTGGGATCATCTCCCCTTCTTTAAAAGCACTGCTCGTAATCTTTATATCCATACCTCCCCCTTTCCTGTCTTCGCTTTCTGATTGAGCACAAGACAGATAAAGCATAAAGAAAATTATGGCTATCAATACAAATTTCTTATAGCTCATTTTACGATCTCAATTTTATACAGATTACCATATGTGCCGGTAAGCCAAAGATATTTGCCGTCCCACGCAATGCCTGTGGCACGCGATACCGGCGAGCGGAAAGAGCCTGTTATTGCCCATTCATTGATATCTACCTTATAAATCTTTTTGCTAAACCAGCTTGTAATCCAAAGATTCTCTCCATCCCACGCAAGATGCGCAGGTTCATGTATGTGTTTGACTGCTATCTTGCGAACCATATTCATTTTTTCATCCATCTCGAGAAGATCAAACTTAGTGCCGAAACCCCTTGTCCATATTATCACGAAAAGACGCTGATCTATCCAGATGGCGCCTGCGGGATATGATGGCACAACTGATACCGATGAAATAGCTATAACCTTATTATTCTCAATCCTGGCCCGGTAAATTTTCTTCTCATACCAGTCGGTTATGTAAAAAATATCGTCCCCCTTTTTCACAAGCGCTTCAGTGAAACTGGCGATAGGCTCTATCTCGGACTTAACAGTCCCTGAGGAAATATCGATAACCCAGATTTTACCCCCTTTACCGTTTATCACCCAGACGTTGCTGCCGTCGTAAAAAAGGCCTTCGTGATACCATTTGGGAAGCTTTATTTTCTCTATCACCCGCACAGGTATGGCGCGATATCGGTTCGATATCTTAAGAGTTTCCGCATGGGCATGCCTGACACAGGCCAATTCAAATAGAAGCAACCCTATAATCAAAGCCGCCTTCATCGCACCTAAACATTTATTTAGAAGATTTTTTGGGAGATCGGTTGTAATATAGTAACAAAAGTAGCAATGGCTGGTAGTTTTCCCAGAAAATCTGACACCGAAAGCCTGAAGGGTCTTTCTTATTTTCGTTAATCCCGAATTAAATATGGCAGATACAAAACGATTGCGTCTCGCATTTTTTATGAGCTCTTGCGCAGAGCCGTATTTGATATTTCCGATCGTAAGCTCAGCCGAATCTGTGGCATATCCGCAACATGGTTTTACACTGCCATCAGGCATAACGAAAAAAATATTCCCGGGCCCTTTGCAATAATCCTCCTTAAACCATTTCCTATCATCCCACGGGCTTTTTAATTTATTGGCCCTGCCGACTGGCGAAAGGTCTATCTTAAATGTCTTTATAAATTTAAATATGTCTTTTCTGATAAAGCCGGAAAGGGACTTAAGCTTCTTTTTCGTTACATCGTCATGCACCCCAGCAGTGTAAGCAATAGAAACTATGTCCGGCCTATTCCAGATCGAGGAGGCTGTCTTTATAAATCGAGCTACTTTTCGTAAATCTTGGTTGTGAAATGCGTCGACGCTTATACATATTGAGCCATCGTATCCTGCGTCATATAATCTGGCAAGCTTTATTTTTAAATCATCTTTGCCTTTATACCATACGCCGTTCGTCATAATCTTATCAAAAAGCATCTCTTCTTTTACGGCCCTCTTTACTATCGCACACAAAAAATCGAAGGCCAGAAATGGCTCTCCTCCGGTGAAGCCCACCTTTCTTATCCCGAGTTTTTTGCAATCAATAAGAAATTTTTCTGCTCGGTCCGATGATAGGACTTTTTTTGACTGTGAAATATCGCAGTGCGCGCAGATAAGATTGCAGTCTGTGGTCGGTGAAAACAGGACTTCTTCAGGATGGTATCCCATGCCTCTTCTTTATGTAGGCCTTCCACCTTTTATCGAATTCTTTCTCTGAGAGCAGAAATTCGTCATCTATAGCATTCATAACATGCTGGCCGCCAGCCATTCTAACAAGTATAGCGCGCAGGTCCTCGATGCCCCAATCATCGACTATATATTTTACAACGGTATAGGCAAGCAAATAATACGGCCTCATATCCTTATCGTAATCGCCCTTGGCCTTAAACGCTTCGTCTAAAGAATGGATGGACAGATCGAAGCCAGGCACAAGTTTAGACAAGAGCCCTTGAAGTATCAAATCCTGACCTCTATACTCTTCCCACACAGCTATGCCTTCACTAAGCCAGGCTGGGCAATTATTATTTGTCTTTGCAGACACGACGGCGTGAGCATATTCATGATATATGTAGTGAATGAACTCGAGCCTATCGAGTATATTTTTCGAAAACGGCATGCGGATGTTGCCGTCATAAAATGCTCCGATGATATTGGGCAGCTTGAATATATCCTTGAAAGTGCCTTGCGAATAAAAAAATACAGTCGTCTTAGACTTCGGATAATATGCGAGGTCCTTACCAACATCGACATACGCCTTCTCTAATGCCTCATTTGTCAGTTGAAGGTCGATTGGCAAATCCTTCTCATATCTTATTTCAAAGTGAGGAAGCCTGACCGCCTCCTCTTTTTTGGATATTTCAATTTCCTTTTTTAGTTTTGCCAATTTCTCATCCAGCTCTCCATTTTGAGAATTTAAGCCCTTAGACTTGTTCCAATAGAAAGATGCCTTTTCCAGCTCTGTTCTTTTATAATAGACGTCCCCTAAAAATTCCAATATGCGGCTGTCATCATAGGCTAAAGATGCTTCTTTCAAAAATAATATGGCCGCCTTGTCATTGCCCGATTTAAATTCATCAAGTGCATTATTGAATAAGAAAAGCCCTAAATTTTTATTCGCATTGTTGGAATCCGATGCTGCAAGACGCGCATTTGTAAGGTCCTCCACCGCCTTAATCCAGTCAGATTTCCGCGCCTCCAATAGCGCCCTCTTGGAATAGATTATGGCCAGATTCTGCATTGTATATGCATTCTGCGTTATATCGCAAGCCTTTGTCATGTAATCTATCGCCTCATCATATTTTTCCGATTCTGCCAATATCGTACCGTATCTGGAATAGGCATACACGAGATCGGACTTAACTGTTTCGTTTTCAGGCGATGCTTCGTAGGCCTTTTCGAAACGATCTATCGCCTCCCGATATTTACCTTTATTTAAAAGCTCTTCACCTGTCCGAATATATTCAAAAGAGCCGAGACTTTTCAGCGTAAAAAAAGCAGGATTTATTTTAATGGCGATTATAAGAGCTATAACTGCGATGACAAGAATAAATATGAAAAGATTTTTCACTGTAAGTCTTGAAGGGTGCCGATGTTCTTTACTTCCAGCTTCGGATCGATCTTCTTAACCAAGCCCTTCAACACCTGACCTGGGCCGATTTCGAGGAATGTCTTTATGCCGCTGCCTGTGACGAGCCTTACGGACTCTTCCCATAACGTCTTCGAATTGACCTGCGCTATAAGATTCTCTTTTATCTTAATAGGGTCAGTCTGAACTTTCGCATCAACATTACTCACAAATGAAAGCCGCGGCGAAAGTATCTGAATTTTGTCAATATAGTCTTTCAACTTATCGCGCGCCTGCGTCATTAAACTTGAATGGAAAGGGCCGCTCACGTCCAGCACAACAACTCTCTTAGCGCCCTTATCCTTCGCAAGGCTGGCGAAAAGCTCGATATTCGTGGTTTTGCCGGAGACAACTACCTGTCCAGGGCAGTTTAAATTCGCAATCTCGCAGCCGATCCCCCTGCACAGCTCTTCCACTGTTTTAAGATCCATTCCTATCACGCATGCCATCTTGCCAGGATTTTTGCGGGATGCCTCTTCCATGAACTCTCCGCGTTTTCTCACCAAAATGAGCGCATCCTCGAATGAAATGCTTCCTGCTGCTACTAACGCCGTATATTCGCCGAGACTAAGGCCTAAGCTGAACTTTGCTGCAAATTGAGCATAAGAAGGTGACGATTCAAAAACTTTTAGAGCGGCAATGCTTGTGGCGAGAATGGCTGGCTGGCTATTGTGTGTAGTGGAAAGCTCTGCTTCGGGTCCTTCAAAACATAATTTCTTTAGATCGAATTTAAGTATCGTATTGGATTTATCGAATATCTCTTTTGCCTGCTGAAAATTATCATAGAGGTCTTTGCCCATGCCGACATATTGAGCCCCCTGGCCAGGGAATATATATGCAATCTCTACCATTCGATGACAATCGCCCCCCATGTCAGGCCGGCGCCAAACGCATCAAGCAGTATCTTGTCGCCTTTCTTTATACGGCCTTCTTTTACAGCATCCACCAATGCTACGGCACTTGATGCCGCTGACATATTCCCATACCTGTCGATATTCAGGTATATTTTATCTTTGCTCAAGCCCATCCGCCTGCCCACCGCTTCTAATATTCTTATATTGGCCTGGTGCGGAATGACAAGATTTATATCCTCTGCCTTTAAACCTAAGGGCCGCGTTACCTCTAACGCTGCATCCGCCATAATTTTAACGGCATGTTTAAAGAGCTCCGAACCGTTCATCTTCACAAAGTGCAGCCTGTCGTCGATAGTCTTCTTTGTTGGAGGAATGCGCGAGCCGCCGGCCGGGAGTTTTAATAGATCTCCTTCGCTCCCGTTCGCTCCGAGATAAACGGACAATATGCCGCCTTTTTCTACCGGCGCTAAAACAGCGGCGCCTGCCCCGTCTCCGAACAGCACACAGGTGGATCTGTCGCTCCAGTCTGTTATCGAAGATAACTTCTCAGCGCCAATTACGAGCGCATATTTATAAGCTCCTGATTTTATAAACTGATCGGCTATGGCAAGCCCATAAATAAAACCGGAGCATGCGACGCTGATGTCAAATGACGCAACTGTTCTGGCTTTTAATTTTTCCTGAACAAGACAGGCGGTTGCAGGAAAGAACATATCTGGCGTAATGGTGGCAACTATTATTAAATCTATATCAGTCGGCTTTAGACATGCGGCCTTCAGCGCCCTTTTGGCAGCCTCTGTTGCCATATCGCTAGTGGCCTCGTCAGGCTTTGCAATCCTTCGCTCCTTTATGCCGGTTCTAGTTGTTATCCATTCGTCAGTGGTATCGACCATCTTCTCCAAATCTTTATTGGTCAGGACCTTCTCCGGCAGATACGCACCAAGTCCGATTATGCCAACTTTTTTTTCTTCACACATGGCTTAATAACTCTCCAGTTCTTCTACGATATGTTTATTGACGTCCTGTGTTTTAAATTCTGCAGCTACCCTTATGGCATTCTTTATTGCCTTCGAAGTGGATGAGCCATGGCTTATGATACATCTCCCGTCGACCCCTAAAAGCGGTGCACCGCCATATTCGGCGTAGTCCATCTTCTTTTTGAGCTCATTGAATGCGGAGCCTGCAAGGGCCGCGCCAACAGTGGCGATGATGCTGGCCTTTATCTCCTGCTTCAAGGCCTTAACGATCGTGTCAACGATGCTCTCCGAAACCTTCAATATCACGTTCCCAACAAATCCATCGCATAAAATTATATCTGCAGTACCGGCATAGATGTCTCGGCCCTCAATATTTCCTATAAAATTCAGTTTGGATTCGCTCAAAAGCGTGTGTGCTTCTTTTATAAACTCAGTTCCCTTACTCTCTTCCTCGCCCACATTCAAAAGGCCCGTGGTAGGGTTAGTTTTATGCAAGATATATCTAGAATAAGCATCTGCCATTATTCCATACTGCAGAAGATGTATTGGTTTTGGATTTATATTCGCACCGACATCTATTATTACCGATGCGCCGGCAAGCGTTGGTATGATAACGGCGATGCCAGGCCGTTCTATGCCGGGAAGCAATCTCAAGGAAAGCGTGGCCGCACAGACCACTGCGCCTGTATTGCCCGCGCTTACGAATCCGTCTGCTTCCTCTCTCTTTAATAATTCCAACCCCACTACAATGGACGAATGTCGCTTGCGCCTGACAGAGATGGCTGCCGGCTCATGCATTTCGATCCGCTCCGGCGCATGCATTGTTGATATCTTAGCAGAACAATCACCGAATTTTTTCAACTCTTCTTTTATGATCGTTTCATCGCCAACGAGAACGAGTTCATATCCGAACTCTTCTACCGCTTGTACAGCGCCCTCTACTTCGACTGTCGGCGCGCTGTCGCTACCCATTGCATCGATTACTATCTTCATAGGCTAAAACCCCTATTTTTTCCTCTCTGCCTCAGCTTCTACTACCAACACAGGCTTACCGTTATAATATCCGCAATGCGGACATACACGATGAGGAAGCCTGGGCTTCTTACATTGAGAACAGACAGAAAGGTTTGCCAGATACAATTTACTATTTGCGCTCCGTCTTTTGTCCCTTCTCGATTTTGAATGTTTCCGTTTCGGATTCGGCATATCATGCACTCCTTTTTTTTATTATTTCGTACGTGTCGCGCGCTATCAATAATTCTTCATTCGTTGGGATCACGAGAAATTTAACCTTCTCTGGCACAACATTTCTTAAATCAACTGCTATGCGCCTGACCAGCCATGGATGGTTCTCGCCTATTCCTGCTGTAAATACAACAGCATCCAAACCTCCCATCGCTGCAAAATATGCTCCGATATATTTTTTTATTCTATAAACGAACATATCTATCGCGAGGCGCGAGCGTTTTGCACTTTTCGTTTTGGATTTCGTGCTCTTCACCAGGTCCCGCATATCGTTACTTACTCCGGATACGCCCAAAAGCCCGCTCTCTTTATTTAAGATATCGCTGATGCTTTCCGCGGACAGCTTCTCTTTCTCAATAAGATAGAATACGATCGCAGGGTCCAGATCACCTGAACGCGTTCCCATCAAAAGCCCCTCGAGAGGCGTAAGCCCCATCGACGTATCCACTGACCTGCCTCTATTTACAGCTGTCATGCTGCAGCCGTTTCCCAGGTGGCAAGTGATGAGCCTCAAGCTTTTCAGCGGCCGGCCTAAACGGCCTGCGGCCTTTTCAGCCACGAATCGGTGGCTCGTTCCGTGAAAACCGTATTTCCTTATTCCATGCTTCTCATAGTATCTGAATGGAATGCCGTACAAAAAGGCTTTCTCCGGCATTGTCTGGTGAAAGGATGTATCGAATACAGCTACCTGCTTTATCCCCTTTAATATCTTTGAACAGGCCTTTATCCCAGACAGCGAAGGCGGATTGTGCAGTGGAGCAAGTTCACAATATTTTAAGATAGACTTCAAAACTTTCTCATTTATCAGGACCGAACTCTTAAACTCTTCGCCCCCATGCACCACCCTGTGACCTATCCCTCTGATCTCATCTCTAGAACTAATGGCGCCTTTTTTCTTATCCGTAAGCCTGGCAACTATTATCTCGATGGCCTCGTAATAATCCCTACAAGAGTCTGCCTGGCCTATGCGTTCGATGAGGCCCTTCGCCAATGAGATGTGTTTTCCTACATCAAATAGTTGATATTTTGCGGATGAACTACCGCAATTTATAACTAAAATTAAGCGCATTCAATCACCCAAGTTACAACAACATCAGGCCCTTATTGCTGTTATTGCAACAGCATTGACGATATCTTCTGAATCACAGCCGCGCGAAAGATCGCTTGCAGCCTTTTCGAATCCCAAAAGCACTGGCCCGATCGCCCTGGCCTTAGCGAGTCTTTGGGTAAGTTTATACGCGATATTTCCGGAATTCAGATCCGGGAATATCAGCACATTAGCTTTTCCTCCGACATCGCTTCCCGGACATTTTATCTTTGCAACTTCCGGAACTATGGCGCTATCTATCTGGAACTCGCCATCTACTAAAAGGCCCGGAGAAATCTCTTTGGCCCTACTTACTGCATCTTTAATCTTGTCAACCAGCGGCCCCTCTGCACTCCCTTTCGTCGAATAACTTAAAAAAGCAACTCGCGGCGTCTTGTCAACCAGCTTTTTAAAAAATGTCGCAGATGATGCGGCTATGCCCGCCAACTGCCTTGAGTCAGGTGCGGGATTCACTCCGCAATCTGCGAATACGAACACGCCTTTCTCCCCGTAGGATGAATTCGGCACCAACATCAGAAACGCGCCCGAAACCACGCCGATATTTTTATCTATCGGAAGGCACCGTAATGCTACCCGAATGATGCTAGGGGTGGTATGATTTGCTCCTGCGACGAAACCATCGGATAGATTCTGCCTGACGAGCATCGCGCCAAAAGTGATGTAATCTTTTGTAACGGCTTCCCTCGCCTCTTCCGGCGTGAGGCCTTTATGTTTTCTCAATTCATAGTATTCCGATGCCAACTTTTCTATCTGGCCATATTTTTCCGGATCTATCAATTCAAGGTCTTTTAAATTTTTACTTTTTATCTTCTGCAGAACTGTCTTTTTTCCTATGAGGACGATTCTGGATATCTTATTGTTTAAAATATAATTTAATGCTTCGAGAGTTCTTGCATCATTACTCTCCGGAAGGGCTATTCGCTTGGCTAGCTTCGAGGCTTTCTTTCTTATGCCGTCTATGAGGCTCAAAATTTACCTTGCGACTTTTTCAGTTTTTCCTTCAATTTGACTTCCGCTTCTCTCGGGATGAAGCTTCCCACATCCGCGCCGAGCGCAGCAGCCTCTTTGATGAGTTTGCTAGATATGTATGAATATTCCTCGTGAGGCATCATGAATATAGTTTCTATGTCAGGTGCCAATTTCCTATTGGTGAGCGCCATCTGAAATTCATATTCGAAATCGGACAGCATCCTAAGGCCCCTTATCATCACGCTGGCGTCTTTTTGCTTGACATAATCCACAACAAGGCCATCAAAATCATCCACTACGACGTTCTTTATGCCTTTCAGGCTGCCTTTAAGCATTGCGATACGTTCGTCAACGCTAAATAGCACGCTTTTTGACTCGCTATGGGCTACTGCGACTATCAACTTATCGAATATCTTTGATGCCCTTTTGATTAAATCGATGTGGCCATACGTTACTGGATCAAAAGTTCCGGGATATACTGCTTTTTTTGCTTTTTTCATAGGATCTTCCGTAATATTGTTATAATGGTATCCCCGTATTGCCTCACCTTCTCGGGGATTAGGCTTTTAAGGTCCACGGCAAGGCCGTCTTTCTTAAAATGCTCTATTACGACCATGCCAATTTGCGATAATATATCATAAGAATCTATGTTTATCAAGCACTTTTTGGCCATGCCTTTATGATAAGGCGGGTCCATGAAGACCAGGTCGAACTTTTCTTCATCTTTTTCCAGCCTTGGAAATACACTCAAGGCATTTGTCCTGATAATATCATATTTAGAGTCTATTATATCCAAAGAGCTAAGATTACCTTTTATGACCTCTGCGCACCTGAAATTATTATCAACAAAAGTCACGTGCCTTGCACCTCTTGAGATAGCTTCAATGCCGAATGCGCCGCTTCCCGCAAAAAGCTCGAGCACTTTCTTGCCAGCGACATCACCTAATAAATTAAACACGGCCTGCCTGACCTTATCTTGCGTGGGTCTGATATCGACGCCTTTTGGCATAGATATGAACCTGCTCCTGTATTCTCCGCCTATTATCCGCATATCCCTCCATCACACCCCGGAGGTGTGATTTGCACACCCCTTTTGCACACGATTTGTGATTTACGCAACATTTATCAAGTCGAGCCTGCCCTTGAACCTATATAGCAACCCTTCTTTTAATAACCTGTGATGCTCTTCACGAAAATTCGGATCCCTTGCTACAAGGCTGAATGCTTCCTTCCTCGCAAGTTCCATTATACCAAAATCCTTTAAGATATTGCCAAACCTTATCTCTGGCAGGCCATGCTGCCTGGTCCCAAAAAATTCACCTGGGCCGCGTATATTCAGATCCACTTCTGCAATCTGAAATCCGTCGAGAGTGCCTTCTATGGCCTTCAGCCTCCGGCTCGCTTCTTCTGTTTTGGGATTGGCGAGCAATATACAGTAAGATTCATGGTCGCCTCTGCCGATTCTGCCCCTAAGTTGATGCAGCTGCGCAAGTCCAAACTTTTCGGCATTCTCTATAAGCATTATGGTGGCATTGGGCACGTCGATTCCAACCTCTATGACTATCGTCGATACCAGAACTTTGATTTTGCTTTTCTTAAAGTCACGCATGACCTTTTCTTTTTCATTTGAACTCATCCTGCCATGCAAGAGTCCTACTTCATATCCAGAAAACACCTCGGTTTTTAATTTTTCATACATCTCAACTGCACTTTGTGACTTACCTGTGCCGAGCGAAGCCGAGGGATGACTTGCCTGTGCCGAGCGAAGCCGAGGGATGACTTGTGAATTTGTAATTAACGGGCAGACAACATATGCCTGTCTTCCCTTATTCAGCTCTTCTTTTATAAAATTGTAAACATCTTCTCTCTTCTCCTCCTCAACCCAATATGTGGCAATGGGCTTTCGCCCCTTTGGCAGTTCTTTGATTATGGAAATATCCAAATCTCCATACACTGTCAAGGCAAGTGTCCTTGGTATTGGAGTTGCCGTCATAACTAATATATGAGGACTGTATCCTTTCTGTTTTAACATAGAACGCTGAGTCACGCCAAACTTATGTTGCTCGTCGATTATGGCTAATCCAAGAGCTTTAAACTCTAGTCCCTCCTGTATAACTGCATGCGTTCCTACAACAACGCTTACTTTTCCTTCTTTAATATCTGAATATAGACTCTTTTTAGTCTTAGGATCAATCCCTCCGATAAGCAGCACGATATTTATCCCGAGCGGCATACAGAGCTCGCTCAAGACTATGAAATGCTGCCTCGCCAATACCTCTGTAGGCGCCATAAGAACACCTTGAAATCCGTTTTGTATTGTCAAGACCAGCGCATGGGCGGCCACTACAGTCTTGCCGCTTCCCACATCTCCTTCGAGAAGACGGTTCATGGGCCTTGCTGAAGACATGTCGCGCTCAATATCAGAGATCGCCTTTTTCTGGCCTTCGGTCAATTCAAATGGCAGTGCTTTTTTAAATGAATCCAGAAGCTCGCCAGCCACTTTGTGACTTAAACCCTCCTCTTTAAATTTTATATCCTTCTTTTTTAAGGCAAGTGCGAGTTGCAACATAAAAAATTCTTCAAATACTATCCTCCTGTAGGCCTTTTCAAGATTCGCAAAAGTCGTCGGAAAATGGATATTCCTTATGGCAAATTTTATATCCACGACCTTTTCGCGCGCAAGAAGATATGTCGGAAGCCTCTCGATTAAATATCTGGTATATTGCGAAATGACCTGATGAGACAGGCTTCTTAAATGCCGCTGGGTCAGATGGGTTGTGGCGGGATACACAGGAACTATTCTACCTATATTTATGGAATCAGCCTCATCTTCTGCCACTATTTCGTATTCCGGCTGAACTACCTGAAGCTTGTCGTACTTCTCAACCTTACCGTATAATATAACCTTCTGGCCGCGCCTGAAATAATCTTTGAGATACGGTTGATTGAACCATATGGCATGGACGATTCCTGTTTGATCAGTAACTGCGATCTGGAAGATCGGCATTCTGGTTCTGGCAAGTCGGGAACTGAGAGTTATTACCTCGCCCTGGATTGTCTGATATTCGCCGATTTTCAGGTCCTTTATGGGGGTGAACTTGGAGCGATCTTCATATCTTGCAGGCAGGTAATACAGCACATCTTCTACGGTCTCTATCCCTAACCGCGACAGTTCCTCGGACCTTTTTGGGCCTACGCCCTTAAGATAGCGTATAGGAGTTTTTAAGGCATTTTTCATATACCGACCATATACAATTGTATATGGAATTTCTCTAAGTCAAAAGTTGGGTTTATGCGAAATTTCTCTTGCATACCGTACAGTCATATGTTAATATAACGCCTTAATCGGAGCAAGAGAAATGTCAAAAATATGCGAGATATGCGGCAAGAAGCCTGTTGCAGGCAGGACCATCGTCCGGCGAGGTTTGGCCAAGAAGAAAGGCGGCGTAGGCCAGAAGATAACAGGCATAAACCCGCGTCGGTTCCTCCCCAACCTGAAGACCGTCAGGGCCTTTATAAACGGCGTTCCGAAAAGAGTCAAGACTTGCGTTAAATGCCTCAAGGCGGGCAAAATCGTAAAAGCGGTCTAAATTCCTATCGATAAACTTCACGTCGGTGCATAACTTTAATGATTTGGATTATAAGATTATGCTTCACTATATTGTATATGATCCTATAATCACCTACCCTGTATGAATATAAACCTCTTAATTCAGCCTTGAGAGCTTTTCCAGCAAATGGATCTTTAGCTAATACATTTAGTAAAACTTCTGCTATTCGTGATTTAATTTTTATAGGAAGGCTGTCAATCTGTTTTTTTGCGCTAAGCGCGATTACTATAGTATAACACTTCATCTACTAGCTTTTTTCAACTTATTTTTATTCTTGCCGAATACATCTTCAAAGCTGCAAACTTTTTCGGCCGCCAGTTCTTTTTCCGCTCTCTTTATATCATCCATAGTTTTTTTGCTGCTCATTATCTCGAGAGTTTCAAGCCATCCTTCATAATCATCTATGCACATAAGGACTGCTTCCGGTTCACCGCGTTTTGATATGATATAACGATCTAAGCGGGTTCTCACCTCTTCCAATACGTTGGCCAGATTTGACCTGAGCTTCTTAACAGATATATGCTTTATCATCTTACTCACCTCCATACAAAGTGTACCATATAGTGTACACTTTGTCAATACCGAATAATGAAATAGGGACAGCTCTCATTTTCATAGTCGCTGTCCCTTAAGTTTAATAGATGTTATGCGAAAACTTTATTCTCTAGCTTCGCAATACGTTTTTCATGCCTATCTAAATTCTCGTCCAATTTCTTCTCAACTACTTTTAATCGTGTATCCACCGCATTTAATCTTGAATCTACTGCGCTTAACCTCGTATCTATTGCCTTTACATCGCTACTCAATTCCATAACAGCCATTGATATAGTTTTTATTTCAGGTTTAACCTCTATCAATTCGAACACGGTTTTTTCAAGCCCAGATAGTCTGCTATCGGTTAAAGACTGCCCTTCAGCAATCTTATTAATATCAGAATACATATTTTCTAACAATACTCTAGTTTCGCGCTCGGAAATTATTTTATTCGTCTTTTTCATTTCATGAATCTCCTGATTTGGAACTATACCATAACTCGATATTCAAGTAAAGATATTTGTATTTCTTATTTATCAATAAAAACCTTCTTTCACGCCTTTTTATCCCTCTATATATAAGACGTAAAAAAGAGGCAAATTATTGCAAAAAATTTTAAAATTTTATACCAAACGAATGGGGTGGCACTTTATGGACCGTCCCCATTTACCCTGAGCTCAATCCCGCTTGCAACGAACTGCGGATTCCAATACCCGCCAAGTGGTTTTCGGAGGCATAGAAGCACCAACGTGTGATTTTTACAAGA
Organism: Candidatus Omnitrophota bacterium; assembly: GCA_023247385.1. Classification (GTDB taxonomy): domain Bacteria; phylum Omnitrophota; class Gorgyraeia; order 2-01-FULL-45-10; family 2-01-FULL-45-10; genus JAHFGO01. The sequence continues at coordinate 16,201 of JAHFGO010000026.1, forward strand.
CAGAATTGAGGTGTTTTTTGAAAGGTACGATTTGAAGAACTACTTAGGAAGGAAACCTTGAAGTAATGCCGATATTATACAAAAACCTTTTCTTCGAGTTTGGTGATGCGCTTTTCATGATTGTCTAAGTTTTTATCTAGTTTCTCCTCAACTGTTTTTAGTCTCGTGTCGATATTTTTTACATCGTTTTGAAGAGTTTTTATATCGCCGCTTAGGGACATAACTGCCATAGATATAGTATTGACTTCGGACTTTGTAGGCATATCCGCTTTGATCTCCGCGATCCGCGCGGTGGTGGACGATTGAGTTTCAGCGATCCTCTGTATATCGGAATGCATCCTCTCAAGAAGCACTATAGTCTCGCGCTCTGAATCTGTTGTTTTGCTCTTTGGGGTTTTATCATTCTTTTTCATTTCATAAGTCCTTCGATTAACAAGCGTAAATATACCATAACGTTATAGAGATGTAAAGATATTTTTACCTTTTCTTGTTTTATTGAGAAACAGCGGGGCTTGGTATTTCGATATATAAATAGGGACAGCTATCTCACTGTCCCTATTTGTTAACCCATCTGTTGCTATATATTTATCTTAGAATACGTACTTTATCCCGCCGCCGATTAACCATGTATCTGTATCGACTGTCGCTGAGGCAACGGCTCCTCTACCAGCGACAGTGGCGTCAGCGTCTGACCAGATAAAACTACCTTCTCTGAAAATGGCGAGATTTTCAGTAACAAAGAAATCGACTCCACCGCCAAACTTCATTCCAAATGCAGGGTCCATACTTACAGTTATCCCGTTAGTTTTTAATAAACTGCTCTCATCGAAATCCCAAAATATAATCCCAAATCCTACAACGCCGTAGGGCACTATTTTGTATTGATCTATTTTGATGGGGGGAAATTGGGGACGTGCCATTTGGGGACGTTCCACTGTTATTCTCTAAGGTGTGTCCCTTTTTGACACGTCCCCTATTTATCACAGCATAGTAGTAAAATAGCGAGAAAAAGGGACGGTCATTTTAGCGCCTCAAAAGAACCGTCCCTTAGTTTTGCAGGTTATCTTGAGTTATTTAGAATTTATACGAGCCGCCGAAACTGATCGCGGTCTCGTTTATGAAACGGCCCTCGACATTTAAGATGATGTGGTCAAATATCGTGACGTCAGCGCCTACAACTATACCGAGTTGGTCGTCAGAATCTAAGTCGTAGGTTAGCTTGGATGCCGTCCCGCTAAGGGTATATGAGATATCGTCATCTGTCTCGGTATGGAATAAGTCCCATAACATACCGACATAGGGCTTAAACACAGTCTTAATTTGCTCAAAGGCGAACCTGCGACCCACATACCCGGTTAATTGATATTCCCAGTTCCATACGTGGCCCGAGACATTTGTTGGCGAGACATTGCCTGTGATGGATAGACTATCGACATCAACTCCCCACATATTGAATTCGTTATTCACGCCTACAAAGAAATCCTTTATCCAATCGTTCTTCCCAAAAAGTTCATATACACAATCACCTTCTTTGACTGTGTATGTAACAGTTCCACCCAGTGCCCACAAGAAAGATGTATCCGATTTAACCTTGATCTCGCTTCCTGAAGCAAACTTTATCTTTGAGTCTGTAATCTTAACGCCTCCAAGCTTTGTATATAGGTTCAGATAATCTGTTAAACCCACGGATAATTTTCCATAAACTTGAGCATAATCAATCTCAAAATCTGTTATAGTGGTGGATGGACTTGTTAAGGTACCACCGCCTTCTATCTCCTTGTTATAGACTAAATTCCCCTCAGCACCTGCTGAGAACTTAAGATTACCCATACCTTCTACTTCATTACCAACGCTCGATGCGAACGCGCAAGGCGCAGCAAGAAGCAGTACCGCTAATGCTACTACTGATACTATCCGCATACAGCCCCCCTTTCTCTCCTTTTTGTTAATTTCCTACCGGAACAAGAACTGTACCTTTTTTAACATCCGCTGGCATTTGCCCTGGTTGTTTCTTTTCTATCAGCTTTTCTTTAACATCTTTTTGCTTAAATGCTGAGTCAGGAAATGGACTAACTAAAGATCTGATCAATTGAGCTAACTGTTTTTGATTCTCCGGATCCCAGTTTGGATTCGTCACATTATTATTGTACCAAAGTATGGCACCATCATTAGAATCCACAATAGCAATATGCGCTATCGTAGCAGCTGTTTGAGGTATGGGGACATACACCACGCCTATCAATAATAATGCAGCTGATGTCACTAAGCCTTTTGTCACATCCTTGGCAATTTCTCCTGCGCTTTTCTTGATGCCTTCTTCTTTTGTGAAGATAAGGATGTCGGATCCGGCTAAATCAGCGAACGTATTCACCTCCGAGCCTAATGAGTATGTAAATGTTTTCTTCTTACCCTTTGCGATATCCTCGAGAGATTTTGTAAATAACTTGTTGACGTTAAAAAGGGTTTCTCTTAATTGGGGCTTTGTATCTAATGCTTCTTTACCTAAATCCAGCTTCTTAATAACATAGCTCTTATCCGATAAAACTTTTTCGAGTTCTTGTATAGTTGTCTTTTCCATGATTGGAACAAGGTCATTTAATCTTTTCTTATCACCTTGGAAAGTCAATATATACGCATCTGCCTCTGGTGGCATTACAGCTACGGCATGAATATTCTTGTGGCGTTCCTTAAATTCTGGATGCACCCGATACGTAGCGCAACCGCTCATATTAATAATAAACATAACTGCTATAATGCACGAAACTAATTTGCCAATAAAAATCCTCATTATGCCCCTCCTTTCTTCGTAATACCCTCCGCTTCTTTTTCCGACTTACTTATTCTTTCAATTAAACTGAGAATATATCTTTTATCCTGGGCATTGTTATTAATTGCGAGATATTTCTTAAGATTATAAATCGCATTTTCCATACCTTTTTTATCATAATAAAGAAGCCCCAACCCTTTATATGAGTTGCTATAATCCGGATCACACTCCATCGCAAGGGTATACTCTTCCATTGCCTTA
>JAHFGO010000101.1 GCA_023247385.1 Candidatus Omnitrophota bacterium
GAAGAGAATATTAGAGGCCCTGCTGTTCATTAGCGATAAGCCAGTATCGATAGACACACTGAAAGAGGTGCTAAAGGATATAGAGCCGACAGAGGTGAGGGCTTTAATAGAAGAGCTGAATAACGAATATGCGTCCTCTGGCAGGAGCTTCCATATAAAAGAGATAGCAGGTGGTTTTCAGATGCTAACGGATCCTATATATTCTAAATGGATATCGGCTCTTTATAAAAAAGGGCCGGATAGGTTGACAGGCCCGTCATTGGAGACATTGGCTATAATAGCATATAAGCAACCTATAACGAGAAGCGAAATAGAGGTAATAAGGGGCGTGAATGTTGATGGTGTGCTCCATACGCTTGAGGAGCGCGGATTGATAAGAACAAAAGGAAGGCTTGAGGCGCCGGGCCGTCCGATACTCTATGCAACAACAAATGAATTTCTACAGCACTTCGGATTGAAATCATTGGATGAACTTCCGAAGCTGAAAGAATTCCAGGAGACCGATCTGGATTTTACGAAACAGAAGCAAAGAGCTGAAGTCATAGATACTGAAACTGGCAAATTGAAGGAGGAGAGCGTAAATGAGTCTGAAGGGTTTGCGCAAAACGGTTGATTCTGTAGATTCGCAAATTTTAAAACTCTTGAACAAAAGGACAAGGATTATTCTGGATATCGGCAAGGTGAAGAAGAAAAAAAAGAAAGCAGTATATGTTCCAGGCAGGGAAAAAGAAGTATATGAGAAACTGATATCGAAAAATAAGGGGCCACTGCCATGTGAGTCGCTGAAGGCTATTTTCCGAGAGATAATGTCGAGTTCGTTGCAGCTGGAGAGGCCTATCAGGACAGCGTATCTTGGTCCTGAGTTCACGTTCACGCACCTCGCAAGCCTTAAGAAATTTGGCTCAAGCGTAAATTATACCTCTTGCGGGACGATAACAGATGTATTCAGCGAAGTTGAGAAGGATAGGGCAGATTATGGCGTTGTGCCGATAGAGAACTCCATCGAAGGCGCTGTCAATCACACCTTGGATATGTTCATAGATTCTGATTTGAAGATATGTTCTGAAATTTATTTAGAGATATCTCACAGTCTTTTATCTAAAGAGACTAATAAAAACAGGATAAAAAGGATATATTCTAACCCTCAAGTCTTTGGACAGTGCAGACTATGGATTGAATCAAACCTCCCCAAGGTTGAGTTGGTAGAAGTCTCTAGCACTGCGAAGGCTGCTCAACTTGCTGCCACAGAAAGAGGGGCGGGCTGTGTAGCAAGTGAACTGGCTGCGGGAAAATATAACCTTAAAACTTTAAGCCGATCCATAGAGGATTCAACCCATAATGTGACGAGATTCTTGATTATCGGCAAGACTGAAGCAAAGCCAACCAAAAAGGATAAGACGTCTATAATGTTTTCAGTTAAAGACAGGGCCGGTGCCCTGCATGATTCGCTTGTGCCATTCAAAAATCATGGGATTAACATGACGAAAATAGAATCCAGGCCCTCAAAAGTCAGGGCTTGGGAGTATTATTTCTTCGTAGATTTAGAGGGACATTATCAAAATCCAAAGGTAAAAAAGGCTTTGGAAGAATTAAAGAAAGTCTCGTCATATATGAAAGTGCTCGGGTCGTATCCCGTGGGAAATGACATATAAAAATGAAGAACATTGTGAGGCAAAGCATATTTAATGTTAAACCGTATATTCCTGGGAAACCCATAGAGGAAGTCCAAAGAGAGCTAAGGCTGAAAGATGTTATAAAATTAGCATCTAACGAAAATTGTCTTGGGCCTTCCCCTAAAGCCTTGGATGGCATAAGGAAAAATTTGAAAAATATAAATAGGTATCCCGATGCCTCCAGCTTTTATCTTAAAAAGAAGGTTGCTAAATTTGTAGGAGTTAAGGAAGGCAACATCATATTCGGAAATGGGTCGGATGAAATTATAGTTCTAGCTGCGAAAGCTTTTCTGAATGATGGCGATGAAGTCATAATATCACATCCTACATTTTTGATATACGAAATAGCTTCGCAGGTGCAGGACGCAAAGGTGCGATTTGTTTCCTCGAAAGCAGATTTTAGATATGACCTGAAAGCCATGAGTGAGGCCGTAACCGAGAAGACCAAGATGGTCTTTATAGCGAATCCAGATAATCCAACCGGGACTTATGTCAACAAAAAAGAGCTGAATGGATTTTTAGAGCGTCTCCCCGATAGTCTGATAGTATTTTTGGATGAGGCGTATTTCGAATTTGCCAATTACAGTTTTAAGGATTACCCAAACGGCATAGACTATTTGGCGAAACGAAATGTCATAGTTGGCAGGTCCTTCTCCAAAGCATACGGCCTTGCGGGCTTAAGGATCGGCTACGGCGTGTCGACTCCTGAGATCATAGATTATTTGGAACGGGTTAGAGAGCCTTTCAATGTGAATTCCTTAGCCCAGGCTGCTGCGCTGGCCGCGATCGATGATAAGGCCTTCTTGAAAAAGACGCTATTGCACGTCGAGAGGGAAAAAGAGTTTTTGTATTCTGCATTTCGCGAAATGAATTTGGAATACATTAAGAGCGCGACGAATTTTATTCTCCTAAATGTAAAGGATGATTGTAAGGCGCTCTTTAATAAACTATTGAAAAGAGGAGTCGTTGTGCGAGATATGAAACCGTGGGGGTTGGATTCTCATATACGCGTTACGATTGGAACGCGGAAGGAGAATAAGAAGTTCATAGAGGCATTGAAACAAGGAGATTGCGCATGATAATTGTACTACGGCCGGATGCGACCAAAAAACAACTTGATCATTTGGTCAGTAAGATTAAAGAGCTGGGGCTAAAGCCATGGGTATCGAAAGGCATTGAGAGGACCATAGTAGGCGTCATCGGAAAGGAAGACGTTATAAGGACCCAACCGCTAGAAGTCTTTCCTGGCGTAGAGAAGGTCCTTGCGATACTGAAGCCGTATAAATTGGCCTCAAGAGATTTTAAAAAAGAAGACAGCATTATACATATAGGCGACGGAATCAAAATCGGTGCCAAAAAAATAGTTGTTATGGCCGGGCCATGTTCTGTTGAGAATGAAAAACTTTTAATAAATATAGCCAAGAAGGTTAAGAGCTCAGGCGCCACCATTTTAAGAGGAGGCGCTTTTAAACCACGGACCTCTCCCTATGCCTTCCAGGGCTTAGGCATGAAAGGGCTTAAATTTCTGGCGGAGGCCAAGAGACAGACCGGCCTTAAAATTATCACTGAGCTTATGGATGTTCGAGACCTCGATCTTCTTTTAAAATACGCTGACATAATTCAGATAGGCGCAAGGAACATGCAGAACTTTAATCTCCTGAAAGAGGTCGGCAAGACCGAGAAGCCAGTATTGCTTAAACGCGGAATGTCAAATACGATCAAGGAATTTCTGATGTCTGCCGAATATATACTTTCCGAAGGTAATTTTAACGTCATACTCTGCGAGAGGGGCATAAGGACGTTTGAGGATTCTACTCGCTTTACGTTGGATGTGAGCGCCGTCCCTGTAATTAAGAGTTTAAGCCACTTGCCTATAATTGCGGATCCCTCTCATGCGACTGGCAAATGGGGGCTTGTCGGACCATGTGCGAAGGCGGCAATCGCTGCCGGCGCAGATGGGCTTATTATAGAAGTGCACCCTGATCCGGAAGAGGCCTTATCAGACGGCGAACAATCACTGATACCTGAAAATTTTGAAAAGCTGATGAAGGAGATAAAAAGAGTGGCGGAGGCAGTGGGAAGAGAAGTTTAAAATTTAAAAATCAAAATGTAAAATTGAAATTTAAAATTTTAAATTTCAATTTTACATTTTTCATTTTAACTTTTGAATTAAATGTATGAAAAAATTTAATAAAATAGCCATAATCGGAGTAGGATTGATCGGAGGATCCGTGGGCCTTGCCGTAAAAAGGAAAGGCGTGGCAGGCGAAGTTATAGGTGTCTTCAGGCGTAACTCTACATTGAGTAAGGCATTAAGATGTAAGGCGGTTGATAAGGCTACGCTCGATATCAAAGCAGGAGTCAAAGGCGCCGATCTTATAGTGCTGGCAGCACCGGTATATTCTATACCGCCCTTAGCCAGAGAAGCAATAAAATATGCTAAAAGCGGAGCAGTGATAATCGATGTTGGAAGCACCAAGGCTTGGATAGTTAAAGAAATTGAAAAGATGGCACGGGCTTCTGGTTCGGTATTTTTTGTAGGATCACATCCAATGGCTGGCTCTGAACATGCTGGTGTAGAATTTGCGAAAAAAGACTTATTAGAAGGAGCACCATGTATCGTGACGAGAACAATTAATACTAATGCCAAGGTCTTAAAAAGGGTAGTAAAATTTTGGGCATCACTGGGTGCGAAAGTTAAAATTATGAGTCCTGCGATGCACGATAGATCTGTGTCTTTGATAAGCCATTTACCGCATATGGTTGCCTTTGGCCTTGCAGGTGCAGTTCCAATAAAAGACTTGAGCTATGCAGCAGAAGGTTTTAAAGATACTACGAGAGTAGCGTCAAGCGATCCTCATCTTTGGGCAGATATTTTCTTGACCAATCGTAAAGAAATAATAAGGGCTGGCAAGATGTTTGAAAAATATTACAGCAATATTATAAAGGCAGTATCAAAAGGCAATTATTCTGAAACAGTAAAGCTTCTGAAAGCGGCTAAGTCCAAACGCGATAAGTTCATGTATGGAAAAGAAGGCTAAAAGTTTTGTTATTGCAATAGATGGGCCAGCGGGGAGCGGGAAGAGCACGGTATCTAAAGCCTTAGCAAAAAAGTTAGGTCTTCTATATATCGATACGGGCGCAATGTATAGGGCGCTTACGCTTAAGGCAATGAGAGAAAATGCTAACATGGAAGATGAAGTTTTTCTAACCAAGCTGGCCCGCTCAACCAAAATAGATCTGAAAGAGGGGAAGAAGGGATTGATAGTTTTTCTCGACGGAGAAGACGTGACTGGCCTTATAAGAAGGCCGGAACTGACTAACAATGTCAAGTATATAGCACGCGTGCCGGGCGTCAGGCGCGAGATGGTGAAATTGCAGCGATCTATAGGTGAAAGGGAGGGTGCGGTTTTAGAGGGCAGAGACATCGGCACTGTTGTATTTCCTGATGCAGACTATAAGTTCTATCTAGACGCCGATGCAGAGGAGAGGGCCAATAGACGGCACAAAGAGCTGGCGGAATCGGGTGAGAAGATTAGTCTGGAGGATATTAAGAAGGGCGTTTTAATTAGAGACAAGTCAGATATGAATAGGAGTGTCGGCGCTCTTAAGAAAGCCGAGGACGCCATATTCATTAATACGACCAAGCTTTCAATAGAAGGAGTCGTAGAGAAACTGCTGTCATATATTAAAAACTAGTTATGCTATATTTCATCGGTTGGTCTTTGTTTCTTATATTTTTTAGACTGTTCCTTGGTTTTGAAATTATAGGCCGCGAGAATGTGCCGAAGAAAGGTGCATTTATTTTCGCATCAAATCACATAAGTTATTTGGATCCTATTCTTTTGGGAACATCGGTTTACAGAAGTTTAAATTATATGGCGAAAGAAGATTTGTTTAAAGGTCCGGTCTTTGGATGGACATTAAGAAAACTGCATGTATTTCCTGTGAAGCGGGATGATAGCAATTTACGGGCTATAAAAGAATCTCTCAATATATTGAAGGAAGGCAAACCGCTTGTCATCTTTCCTGAGGGGATACGATCAGAGGATAGAAATCTGAGGCATGGCAAACCTGGCATTGGCTTTATCGTATCGAAAGTGCAGGTGCCTGTTGTGCCTGCATATATAACTGGCTCATTCGATGCATTGCCCAAGGGCATTAAAACTTTGAAACGGCATCCGGTTAAAGTATACATAGGTAAAACTATCACCTTCGACAGAACTAATTTCAGCGGCAAGAATAAAGATACATATCAGAATATAACTGATGAGATAATGCATAATATTGCTAAACTTAAAGAATTATATGGGACAAATTAAGGTAACTAAAAAAACTGGATTTTGTTTCGGTGTGAGACGCGCTGTCACCATGGCTGAAGATGCACTCGATAAATATAAATCCATATGCTCCCTTGGTTCAATCATACACAATAGGCAGGTTGTCGATAATCTCTCCAGAATGGGCCTAAAGGTTGTAAAAGATATAAGAAAGATGAAGAAGGGGACCGCTATAGTAATATCCTCTCATGGCTTAAGCCCTAGGATACTAAAAGATATTTCAAAAAGGGGTATAAAGGTCATAGATACGACTTGTCCATTTGTAGTAAAAGCTCAAAAAATAACGAGGCATTTAACTCAAGATGGT
>JAHFGO010000027.1:0-2493 GCA_023247385.1 Candidatus Omnitrophota bacterium
GGGGTTGTGTAGGTTAACGAAATAGTTGAAATATCAGTGTTGTCACTAAGATGCCGATAATTGCGCCCGCCAGCACTTCCCAAAAAGTGTGGACAGCGTCTTTAATGCGATGCCTTGCGATGAGAAATGCCATCACAAATGACAAGGCCATGACGATTGAATTATTAGTTAAAAATCCGATGATCGTCCATATAGAAAATGCGATCGCCGCATGGCCCGACGGCATGCCGCCCCGCAAAGGGGTGCCTTTTTGAAATAGGATCTTTCCTATTATTGTTATACCAAATACAAGTATGAGCGCGATAAAAGTGATATGCCACGGCGATTGTTTAATCTTCGCCATCTCCACATCTATACTAAACGGAATCTTCCTCGCAAATAGCACATATCCGACGATCGCTGCATTTATGGATGCGAGCAGCACCGCTCCTGCACCCACATCTTTTATTATCCGCGCGATTGGATGAAATTCGCTCTTTACCATATCCACGACAAATTCGATTGCAGTATTTACCATCTCTGTGGCCAAGACTAATGTGATCGCTATGGTCAAGGCCAACAGCTCAAGATACGTGAAGCTGAGATAAACTCCCAGGAGCAGGAAGAAGAGGCTAAAGAGAAAATGGACGCGCATATTCCGTTCGGTCTTCAGGACGTATATGAAGCCCTCTACTGCGGCATTAAAACTTTCGACAAATGTTCTCTCTTGCATAAATATTTTAGAACCTGCGACTGCCTTTTAGACATTCGCAACCGGTCTTTTTCATTCTCGTCATCGTAGCCGAAGAAGTGCAAAATCCCGTGAACTATGTAAAGTGTGAGCTCGCATTCGAAAGATTTGCCAAAAATTTCTGAATTTTTCAAGGCCCTGTCGAGCGATATGAACACCTCGCCCAAAAACCTTTTTTGACCGAATTCCAGCCTGTCCATCTTAAAGCTCAATACATCTGTAGGGCGATTTTCCCCTCTATATTTTTTATTCAAGGCCCTGATGGCTTCGTCATCTAAAAAAACAATCTCGATTTCCGCGACATGGCGTTTCTTAATAAAATTCAGGATTTTCAGCACAATTCTCTCTATAAAGGCTTCGTTTAATCTATAGGACTTGTTCAAATTCTGTATCTTTAGACTCATCCTTTTAGATTCTCATACGCCTTTATGATCTCCTGGACGAGCTCGTGCCTAACGACGTCCTCGCCCTTAAGGTAGGCAAACTTTATACCCTCTATATCCTTTAAAATTGAGCGGACTTGATTGAGGCCGGATGTTTTATGGCTGGGGAGATCGCTTTGGGTGACATCGCCGGTTATGACGGTTTTCGAATCGAACCCTAATCTTGTGAGGAACATCTTCATCTGTTCTGGTGTGGAGTTCTGTGCCTCATCCATTATTATGAACGCGTCATTAAGAGTCCTGCCTCTCATATACGCAAGCGGGACAACTTCTATTATGCCTCTTTCTATGCAATCTTTTATCTTGTCGACCTCCATCATGTCATATAAGGCGTCGTATAGCGGCCGTAAATATGGCGTCACCTTCTCCTGCAGGTCTCCCGGCAGATACCCAAGGCTTTCGCCAGCTTCTACTGCAGGGCGCGTCAGTATGATTCTACTCACAAGCTGCTTCTTCAACGCATTCACCGCCATTGCCATGGCGAGATAGGTCTTGCCGGTTCCGGCAGGTCCTATACAAAATACAATGTCATTATTTCGTATGGCATCAATGTATTCTTTCTGGCCCTTCGATTTTGGAGTTATATACTGCCTTTTCGACGATACCTCGATCCTATCTACGTATATACTATGAATATCGCGCGTCTGGTCTTCCTTGATGGCCTGGATCGCATATAGGAGCTCATGTTTTTTAATGAAGCCGCCGTTTCGTATGGTGAGCAGGAGCTCTTCGATAAGCCGCGAAGCGACTTCGATCGCTTTCTCTTCACCCTGAATCTTTAAGACCTCCCCACGCGCTACGATCGCGACATCAAATTCTTTCTCAATTACTTTTAAATTCTCATCGTGAGTGCCGAAGAGAGTCTTGGCTTCCTGAGTATTTTTTAACCGAACTGCCTTTTCCAATTTATTTTATTTCCTATTTATTTTTATCTTATGAGATCTATATCTACTGCGATGAATGGACGCTTCAGGTCTCCTCTATCCTTCGGGGCGGGTGCTGTCCCTTTAAGATAACCCCTGTTGCCTTCATCCAATTTTTGATCGGTTCTATCCATCTTCATAATGTATGGCTTGCTGATCGATTCGCAGCCTATCAGCCCGACAATTAAACAAATACCAACCATAACAACAAAAAACCATTTCATACGTCCTCCTTATTTTATTTTCACCTTGATATTTAATTCATTCAACTGTTTCTCATCAACGTTCGACGGCGCATCGGTCATAGGACAGAATGCCTTCTGTGTCTTCGGGAATGCTATTGTATCCCTTATGGATTCGCAGCCTATAAAAATAGTCATGAGCCTGTCTAGACCAA
>JAHFGO010000027.1:2503-19069 GCA_023247385.1 Candidatus Omnitrophota bacterium
AATAAAAATCCAAATCGCAATTTAGCATGAGCCTCATCGATGCCTATCGTCTTGAAGATAAGCTCTTGTAAAATTCTTTCGTGAATCCTTATGCTTCCAGAGCCTATCTCTATCCCGTTTATCACAAGGTCGTAAGACCTTGCCCTGATCCTGTCCAGCGATTCTCCTTTTTCGAGCAATTTGATATCATCAGGATTAACTGAGGTGAATGGATGGTGTTCTGATTCCCACCGTTTTTGGTCTTCATTATATTTCAATAAAGGGAAATCGGTGATCCATAGGAAATTGAATATATCTTTAGATTTGTCTTTTCTGGTATCGGGTTTATCTGTGCCAAATTGTGCCATCGCGTCGGAATATTTCATTCGAGGAAACGGCGTCTTCAAATCGATGCCTATTGCTTCCTTAAAAAGCTTCTTCATTAGGCTTTCCGAAAGCTCAAAGATGTCCTCCTCTGTTACAAATGACATCTCAATATCTAATTGGGTAAATTCCGGCTGCCTGTCAGCCCTCAGGTCTTCATCCCGGAAACATTTTGCAATCTGAAAATACCTGTCAAGCGATGAAACCATGAGCATCTGCTTAAAGAGCTGAGGCGATTGTGGAAGCGCGTAGAACATTCCGGGATTGGGCCGTGATGGAACCAGGTAGTCCCTGGCCCCCTCAGGCGTGGATTTCGTAAGTATGGGCGTTTCGACTTCTACGAATTTCCGTTCGTCAAAAAAATCTCTCGCCAATTTACATACCTTATGCCTGAGGCGAAGATTATTCTGCATTGCAGACCGCCGCAAGTCGAGATACCTATATTTGAGCCTCATCTCTTCGGTAACGGAGATATCGTCTATTATTTCAAACGGTGGAGTCAGCGACTTATTAAGAACCTCCACATTTTCAGCATGCACCTCTATGCAGCCAGTGGGCAACTTGTTATTCTTGGTTCCGGAAGGTCTCCGCTCCACCCTGCCTTCAACCCTCACCACAAACTCCGGCCTCAAGCCTTCGGCCTTTTTGTGGACTTCGGCATTGGTGAGTTGAGGATTGAATACGACTTGAGTCATGCCGTAACCATCGCGAACATCTATGAAGATGAGATTACCATGGTCCCGTCTTGAGCTAACCCAACCGCACAACCCCACCCTCTTGCCTACATATTTTTCGTTTAACTCACCGCAGGTATGTGTGCGCAGCATCTTCCCTCTACTCTAACTTTGCCTTTACCATATCGACTATGCCAGTAAATTTTACATTTGTCTGTTCTTTTGTTTTCATATCTCTTAAGACCGCTTCTTGCCTTTTTATCTCATCATCGCCTATGATCAAAACTAGCCTGGCCTCCATTTTGTCTGCTGCGCGCATCTGGGATTTGAGCGATTTATTTTCATAATCTATGTCGCAGGATATTTTGTCATTCCTCAATTCGTTTAATAATGAAAATGCCTTGTCGTAGGCAGTTTTTCCTATCGTTGCAATGAATAGGGCAAGGCCATTCTTTTCGCTCATGCTATTCTCGTTTGCGGTCAGAGCCAGCATCATCCTATCGAGCCCCAATGCAAAACCGCACGCACCAAGTTTCGGTCCGCCCATATCGCTTATGAGATTGTCGTACCTTCCACCAGCGCCTATAGCATTTTGTGCGCCTAAATTTTGAGCTGTGACCTCGAACACTGTCCGCGTATAATAATCCAGCCCTCGGACTATATAAGGGTCTGCAAGATATGGTATTTTTAATAAATTTAAAAACCGAATCACTTCATCAAAATGTTCCTTGCAGTCTTTACATAAATACTCCGCGGTTTTGAAATGGCCCTTCACAACGCGCTTGCAATTTTCATTTTTGCAATCGAGCATTCTTAAAGGATTGGCCTTTAGTCTTCTTTTGCAATCATCGCATAGAAGTCTAACCGTCGGCCTTTTTGAGAATGCTTCCTTTAATATTTTAGACAACAATTTTCTATCTTCGCGGCACCCTAAGTTGTTCAATTTTAACTGATAATTCTTTAACCCGGCGGCCTCCAGCAATTTTATCAAAATATTTATCACCTCCGCATCGAGGGCTGGGTGGTTAGAACCTATTGCCTCTATGCCTATTTGGTGGAATTGTCTTAGCCGGCCGGCCTGCGGACGCTCTGCCCTGAACATCGGACCAATGTAAAAAAATTTCTGGAATGTCTGGGCCTTATAAAGATTATTTTCAAGGTATGCCCTTACGATGGCGGCTGTCCCCTCTGGCCTCAAACTAATATCTCTCTGGCCTCTATCCACGAAAGAGAACATCTCTTTCTTCACTATGTCTGTATCCTCTCCGACCGTCTTTACGAAGAGGCCGGTCTCTTCTATTAGAGGCGTTCGGATTTCATTATATCCGAATGTATTAAGGATGCCCCTAGATTCGTCTTCAATCTTCTGCCATCTACGAGATTCGTCTGGCAGTATATCTTTTGTGCCTCTAATAGCTTTTATCATCTCACCCTCTTCTTCATAATCATGCCGGCCTTGAAGGTGACTACCCTCCTCTCCGGTATCGGGACTTTCGTTCCGGTCTTCGGATTTCTGCCAACACGGGATTTTCTAGTCTTAATCTTAAATACGCCGAAATTTCTCAGCTCGATAGTGTCTCCTTTTGACAGCAAATCTATTATATGGTCAAGGGTTTTTTGGATGATTTTCTTCACATCTATCTGTTTAAGACCTGTTTCTTCTGCTATCTTTAATGCAATATCTTTTTTCGTCATTATTTGTCTCCTGAAATTTGTGAAACAAATTTCATCCCCAGCGACCTTGGTTTACTTGTAGTCGCGAGGGACATTCTACTTTCTATCAAATATCCTTTTAAAGAATACGCCGATCGAACTGAACTCCTCCAGCCTTCGCTTTTTATTTTCAAGCCGTTCTAATATGCTATTTAAAAATATATACGAGCCCCTCCAATCGTCATTTAATTTTTTAAGATTCTTTTCTGAAATAAGGCGTATGCTATCTAAGGCGAGGATATCGCTAACCGGATCTGTAAGGCGGCCGTGTGGCACATATTTAAATTCGAGCGCGTTTTTCAGCTCATCGTACTTATTCTTAATCATGCCTTTAGTCTCAAAGAACCTATCTTCATCCTCTTTTGAAATTGTATCTTTTGATATGGCAGCATCGTAGATTGAATGAAATTTTGACCAGAACTCTAAGAAACTTTTCATGGCCTTTATATCGGCCTCGGTCTTCTTATCTATCATAACATTTTATCATACAATGAGTTATGGTAGCATCGCCATGCCGCAATGTCAAGGTCAATCCCTATATCTTGAAATTAACAACGTCCCGACCGAATATCTTTTCCACGTCTCGCGCAAGCCCCTCATGTGGTTCTACTGCAAAATTCCTGCCTATCGCCACCACCGTGCGGTTCCCGTCAGGTTTTGCAAAATTCAAATAGACCGGCACTTTACCAGGATATCGCAACAACACCTTTTTTAATTTTTCTAACATAAGCGTCTCGAGTCCTGCGGTTAATAAATCAACCATTACGGTCTTCGTGTACTTCGACCTTACGGAATCAAGCGTGGCTATCTCATTTGCAATTATCTTTGGCTCCTCTTCCCTTAAATTCACACGCCCTTTCACAAATACTATCGCATCTTGTCTTACAAGGCCTTGCGTCTTCGAAAATGTGGCAGGAAAGACTAGTACCTCAACAACGCCGTCGAGGTCCTCTAAAGTAGCTATGGCCATCTTTTCGTTCGTCTTTCGCGTGGTGGTGAATTTGGCCTTGGCGATTATGCCGCCTAAAAGCACCTCGTCGCCGTCCTTGCAATTGCGCAGATCTGTTGTCGCGCATGTCGAGTATGTGCGCAAAATCTTTTCAAACCTGGTAAGGGGGTGCTTCGTAATATAAAAACCGAGCATCTCCTTCTCGTAGGCTAACAATTGATTCTCCGGCCATTCGGGAATATTGGGCACGTCCTGAAATGTCTTCTTGAAGTTTTCTTCATCTTCGAACTTATCAAAGAAAGAGAGCTGCCCATTAAGTTTGTCCTTCTGGATTCCGCCTGCAACCTCGAGCGCCTTATCTATCATAGCCGAAAGCTGCGATCTATAGAGACCAAGAGAATCTAATGCGCCGCACTTTATGAGGCTTTCTATCACCTTCCTGTTCACTAGCCTAGAGTCTATCTTCTCGGTAAAATCATAGATAGATTTAAATTTGCCGTTTTTCTGTCTCATCATTATTATTGAATCTATGGCGCCCTGCCCAATATTCTTGACTGCCACTAGCCCGAATCTGATAGAGTCGCCAACTACGGTAAAGTTCGCGAAGCTCTCATTCGCATCAGGCGGTAATATCTTTATACCCATCCTCATAGCTTCATTTATGTACATTGCTATTTTGTCAAGATTGTCCTTTTCACTCGTAAGAAGGGCTGTCATGAACTCTACAGGAAAGTTTGCCTTGAGATATGCTGTCCTATAACTTATAAGTGCGTAAGCGGTGCTATGAGATTTATTGAAACCGTAGCCGGCAAAATATTCTATCTGATCAAATATCTTATCTGCACTTCTCTTCTCTATATCATGCCTGATGCAGCCATCGACGAAATGGTTTCTCATCTCAGCCATAACTTCAGGCGTCTTTTTCGCCATAGCACGTCTTAAATTATCTGCCTGGGCCAGGCTGAAACCGGCAAGGGTAGAGGCGATTCTCATCGCTTGCTCCTGGAATAGTATAACGCCATAGGTCTCTTTCAGTATCGGTTCCAAGAGTTTATGATCATATCTAATCTTTATCTCGCCATGCTTTCGCTTCATGAAATCATCAAGCATGCCGGAGCCTATCGGGCCGGGTCTGAAAAGAGCAAGTAGCGCTATAATGTCTTCGAACCGCTCGGGATTCAGTTTCTTTAATAAATCTCTCATCCCTGAGCTTTCTAATTGAAATATCCCTATAGATTCTGCGTTGGCGAGCAAACGGTACGTCTTATTGTCATCTAACTGTATTTTATCTATATCTACATCGATTCCTTTCGTGCGTTTTATAATTTTCATGGCCTCGCTTATCACAGTGAGCGTTCTTAACCCCAGAAGGTCCATTTTAAGTAGCCCGATCTTCTCGAGAGAAGTCATGGGATATCCTGTTGTGATCTGGCCTTCTTGTATTTTATAGAGTGGCACATAATTAACAAGTGGCTCTTCGCTTATGACCAGGCCGGCCGCATGCGTAGAGGCATGTCTTGTGAGCCCTTCCAGAATTAGTGACGTATCGATCAACTGAGTTATCTTTGGGTCTGTTTTATAAAGGGCCTTAAGCTCTGGTTCCTGCTCGAGCGCGTTGTTCAGCTTGATATTGAGATCGTTAGGAATGAGCTTGGCAATTTTGTCCACATCGCCATAGGCCATGCCAATGGCCCTTCCCGTGTCTCTCACCACTGCCTTCGCCATCATGGTTCCGAATGTTATTATCTGGGCAACATTCTCTTTCGAATATTTCTTCACAACGTAATCTATGACCTCGCCCCTTCGCTCGTAGCAAAAATCTATATCTATATCCGGAAGGCTTATCCTTTCTGGATTGAGAAACCTTTCAAAAAGAAGATCATATTTCAGCGGATCTATGCTGGTTATTCCCAGGGCATAGCTTACGACGCTTCCGGCAGCGCTTCCGCGACCAGGTCCTACGGGAATAAAATTTTCCTTTGCATAATGAACGAAGTCCCATGCAATTAAAAAGTAGCTCGTGTATCCGAAATTCTCTATTATCTTCAATTCGCCTTCCACGCGGTCTGTCACTATCTTTTCTGGATTTGGGTATCTTGCCTTAAGGCCCTCATACACAAGTTCTCTTAGATAACCTTCTCTTGTCTTACCCTCAGGCGCTTTATAATTCGGAAGGTGCGCCTTCTTAAAATCCAACTCGAGATTACATTTCTCCGCAATTGCCAAGGTATTATTGATAGCCTCTGGTGCGATATCGCCGAACGTGCGGCTCATCTCATTCTTAGATTTAAAATAGAACTCGTCTGTCTGAAGCCGCATCCTGTTCGGATCATCGATAGTGGTCTGTGTTTGTACGCATAGCAAGACTTCATGAGCCTTGGCATGGCCTTGCTCTAAATAATGCACATCGTTCGTAGCCACCAGGCCGACGTTCATCGCCTTGGACAATTTTATCAGCTCCGCGTTGACCTTGTCCTGCTCCGGGATCAGGTTATCCTGAATTTCAAGATAGAAATGATCTTTGCCGAATATATTCTTGTATTCATCAATAACCTTTTTAGCCTGGTCTAACTGATTGGTATTTACCAGATGCGGTATCTCGCCTTTAAGGCAACTTGACGTGCATACAAGTCCATCGCTATATTTTGCGAGAACCTCCTTATCTATACGCGGACGATAGTAAAAACCTTCGAGAAAGCCGATCGATACAAGTTTCATCAGATTTTTGTATCCGGTTTCATTCTTTGCCAAAAGTATTAGATGGAATGACGCCTCTTGTATGCCGTGGCTTGATTTTTCAAACCTGGAATCTGGCGCAATGTAGACTTCGCTGCCTATTATAGGCTTTATTCCATGCCTCATTGCGAGATCATAAAATTCTATGGCGCCGAACATGTTGCCATGGTCGGTTATTGCGCAAGATCGCATCTTATTTTCTTTTATTTTTTGTATAAGGGATTCAAGGATGCATGCGCCGTCGAGGAGGCTGTATTGGGTGTGGAGATGAAGATGGACGAAATCGGAGTGTGTCATGAAAATTTAAAATTTAAAGTGCAAAATTCAAAATTGTTGTGTCCTTCGGACCTAAATTTTAAACTTTGAATTTAAATTTTTCTTTTTGAATTTTTAATTTATTTTCCCATTCCAACTCGCTGAGCGACTTGGAAGACTTTTCCTTCTGTCTGAATCGATGGGGCAATGATTATCTCTGCCTCATGCATCTGGCTTATGTTTTTGGCGCCCACGTTGCCCATCGATGTCTGCAACGCGCCCATTAGATTTTGAGAGCCGTCATCAACTTTGGCCGGACCGTATAATATCTCTTCGAGGCTTCCTGTCACTCCGACCTTGATTCTCGTGCCCCTCGGCAGATTCGCATGTGGTGTCGCCATTCCCCAGTGATAGCCTTTGCCAGGCGCCTCTTTTGCCCTTGCGAACGCAGAGCCGACCATGACCGCATCTGCCCCGCACGCGAATGCCTTGCAGATGTCTCCGCCAGTTGACATGCCGCCGTCGGTGATTATTGGAATATACTTTTTCTTTTTCTTATAATAGAAATTCCTAGCTGCTGCGCAGTCTATTGTTGCAGTCACCTGAGGAACGCCGATTCCAAGAACGCCTCTTGTGGTGCAGGCAGCGCCGGGACCTATGCCGACTAAAAGGCCGTGACAGCCTGTATCCATAAGTTCAAGCGCAACCTCGTAGGTAACACAATTGCCAATTATGACCGGCACTTTCATCGATCTACAAAATTTATGAAAATCCAATACCTTGTATTTCTTCGAAAGATGCCTTACGGTCGTTACGGTGGACTGGACTATGAATATGTCAACGCCGGCTTCCTGAGCTATTCTACCGAAGCGTTCGGCTCTTTGCGGGATCGCGCTGACTACCGCGGGAACATTCGCCTTCTTAATCTCTTCTATCCTTTTTGAAATCAGGTTTTCTTTGATCGGTTTCTCATATATGGCCTGGACGAGCTTAGTGGCCTCCTCGGTGCTGGCATGCGCGATTCTATCCAATACGTCTTCCGCATTCTCGTATCTGGTCTGCACGCCTTCTAAATTTAATACCGCTATTCCGCCAATCTTCCCCATCGCGATGGCGAACTTTACATCCACAACGCCATCCATTGCCGCAGCCAGTATAGGAACGGTATATCTCTTGCCGTCTATCTTCCAGGAGGTATCGACTTCGTCCGGATTTATTGTCACTTTCCCGGGCACAAGCGCTATCTCATCAAAACCGTAACAGCGCCTTGCCTTTCTATCAACACCTATATAGAACTGCGCCATCTTCTCCTCTATAAATAGACAATTAAGTTAATACTATATAGAAAGCTATTTGATTTGTCAATAAAAAGTTGGATATGCATCGATGAATATTTTGTATGATATCATCATCCGTTTGTTCGCGTTATGCAAACTTCTGCACTTCATATATCATCCTCAGTTCTTCGTAGTTCATCGGCTCCGCACGTGGTATGAATATCCAGAAATTACCTCTTTTTTCGATGTGTATATTGGGACTCTCAGGCGGAATGTCAGGGTTAATTGCAAAACTTGCCGCTATTTTAAGCATTTCCATAAGACGCACATAACTATCCACCGTAAGATTCCTGTTATCTACGCCGAAGAGGAGAATATTCTCCTTGTTATGCAGGTCTGCCAATTCCCTCTTGATCGTCTCTTCACCTGCAAGGACCATTACTCTGGCGTTCGCAAAACCTTGCTCGCTCATCTTCTTCTTTATTTCAGCCAAGAGGCTCTTATCATCCCCAACAATGAAATGCAGATGATTTCTCAAATTTGATATGAGCGGATTCAGGGCGTCATACTGGAGATACCGGCCCTTCTCATAGCCTGTTATCCAACTTGTGCCAAGAGCAACGATAAGAGGCTGGTCTTGTGACTTTACTTCGATATAGTTAATGGCATCCTGGAAGCCAGTAGCGTGGCGGCGTTCTATATTTACATCGAGACTCGAAGCTGGCTCGACACTGCGTCCTTCGCTTCCCGAAGTCGAGGCGCGGGCATTGCCCTTTTCTTCCGGAGTTTGTTCCCGCACCTCGGCACGGGGGAATGTATCCTCCCTAAAAGAGAAGTTGCCATCTGGAAAAAGACTGGTCATAAGTTGATCCCAATCGATAAATCCCAATGCAATACTCAGTTTATTCCGATCAATCTGCCATTCATCATCTTTCTCAGATAGTCGAAGCAATTCTTGAACTAATTCTTTCTTGGACTGATCAGTTAATGCAGATAAAGGAACGGCGTCCACACTGCTTAAATCGATGATACGTTGCTTAGGCGGCTCTGAGGCATTAGTAGTTAAATCGATCTTGAGACGAAAGGAGGGTGTAAATCTTATCCCAGACTTACTTAATCGCTGAACATCGAAAGCCAATGTAATCGGATTCGTATATTTTGCTTCCTTGCGTCCCTGCCACATTTCGCCAATCGCTATTGCATTTGATGGATCTAAAGCAAAAAGACTCTTGGCTGCTAAACTGCCAGGGGCTTGGCTCATAATAACAGATCTTAAAATCCCGACCCATGTCCGGTGATAAATTGTCACATTGTTTGGCAATATTTTTTCAATCGGGACCACGGACCCTAAAGTAAGGTCCTTAATGCTCCGCGCCTCGGCGCGGGTGGGAAAAAGAGCTGTGACAGAATCTCTTTTAAGAAGTTGATTCAACTCGGGCATGGATTGCCAAAACTCTTGATTGGAGTTGAGCATTCTGTGTAGGATTGGGGCCAATTCATTGATAACTGCTAGCGTTTCAGCGTCTTCTTCGAAAACATCACGGTAGACAGGAAGATCGTCATCAAGCTGATAAAGACCATTGTAAAATTCCTTGCGCTTTTTCTGCGTCCATTCCTCATTCGAAGTGAGTTGATCTGCAAGAAAACGCAATGCCTTACCCAGTACGCCTTTGATAAGGGATCTTTTGTGCGGGATTATGTGGTTGTATATACCAATTTTCTTGCGAAGGGGGTGCCATGGCTGCAAATGAGCAACTTCGTACTCATGAATAAGCTGAAAATCTGGATCGGCGCCATATTTCTTCATAACAACAACGCTATTTTCATCAAAACTTCTGCTGACCCATTCCAAAGCAAGAGCAACGTCAGGCCCAGACCAGTCTTCTCCTACCATGAGATCGACGTGCCTGGCCGATAAATACCGGAACCATTGGGTATCTTTTAAAGGCGTTCTCTCATTTAAACGCCAATCGTCATGAAGGACTGGAATGTGCTCGGCAAAGAAGATAATGCGCTGGCGGGTCTGTTTTCCTGCTGTATTTGTATAGAGAAATTCAAAGATGCGGACATTTTCTGTTTTTAGTAGCCCATCGGTTGTGATATCCAGTTTTAAATTTTGAATGCGTCCTTTCTCTTGCAGACTCTTCAATTTTTCGGCCAAGTAGTCTGCGTCTTTGGAATCATCCTCAATCATGACATGCTCGCCGTCCATACCAAGCTCCCCAACGACAAAAACCTGTGAAATTCTCGTAAACGAGAATGGCCGAACGGTTCGCACGAGTGTTGGATCCTTGTAAAACCGGACTGTCTTTAAACCTTCAAGAATATCTTGATCGGAGAGTTCTTCTTGAGATTCTTTTTCTGAGCTCCGCATTTCGGCACCGCGACCTTCGCTTCCCGAAGTCGAGGTGCGGGCATTGCCCTTTTCTTCTGGAGTTTGTTCCCGCGACTCGGCGCGGGTAGATGCTTTTTCTCGTGGGTCTTGATAGGAAGTTAGCCATTCCCAAAGCGCATCCTCGTATTCCGTTTCGGTTTCCCAATTTCCTGCATGACCATTCTTCTCAAAAAACAATATTAATCGGTGATAAGCCAAATCCCAATAACGTGTAATGGAAGGCGAATAAATCAGATGAATGTGAAACTTTTTCTCATCGACTTTTCCTTCCTGATTAAGAAAATTTGGAAGGAATCTATAGGTTTCCTGGAGCGCATTCATTTTTGATTGCGTTCCAAGAAGTTTCCAATAATCAGCTATATTGTCCACTCCTGACAACTGCAAATAAAAAATCTGTATCCTGTAGGCTTTTGCTTCGCTCGTGATCTTGGTATACATTAAGTGATTCAAAGCGTGACGATAATTCCTACCACGATCATCTGGAGTATATCTAGCTGCGGCCATTTCCCTATATGTTTTGGTTGTCCTATCTAAATATCTAAAAGCACTTCGATGCCAATCATAGACTTCATTCAAACGACGGGAATCTTCTGGCAACAAATGAACCAATTCGTGAAGAAGCCAAGCTTTCGCCTCCAAATCACCGAATTCGTCCAGCGCCTCGCGATTGATCCAGAGGTTCTTATCTTCTACTTTAATAATGAATAAATCGTCAGAAGACACATGGTCCACTATTTTGATACGCCCTTCCGCAACTAACTGCTTCACGACATACTCTAACTGATCCAGCTCTAAGGGCGTAAGGCCTGCTCTCTCAAGCAATTGACGCTCTCTAAGAAGCTCAAAGAGCAACACCTCTACAGATTTGCTCCGCACCTCGGCATCGTGACCTTGGCTTCCTGAAGTCGAGGCGCGGGCGTCGATAGCTTCATCCGTTGGCCACGCCCCTGATACAGCCGATAAACTCACCAATGTGCTCCGAAGGATTACTCGGTGCGAAGAATACCTATCGAGCGTCGCCCAGGAGAACATTCCCATATCAAGAGGTACGATATTACCTTCTCTGGTGCACGCCAGGGCTTCCAATTTTATGTATCTCTTGGTTCCCGATGTCTCGCCCGCCAATCCCGTAGGAAGATAAACAGCAGTAATCCCTTCCTGTCTCTTATCCATTTCGAAGATAGTAACAAGTTTAGAATTATACGTGTCGGGAACACGCATAGAAGGCTGGCTCAGAATACCCCTTAAGAGCGTCTCTGGCTCCTTATCCCCGAAACGAATCTTGACTATATGCGATGCCTCATTCGACTCAGCTGTAACATATACAGGAAAATCACCAAAAATATCAATTACATCATGCGCGTCGTCCTCAAATAAACCGCGGGCCCACGCCAGCCTAGGATCAAACGCACTTTCTCTTAGGTACCGGTAACGTACAAAATTCGTGATGTATTCGATGACACGAGGTATTAATTCAGGCCTCTGATTGACAGAGGTTTGGTTAACCTTATCGCCTTGGCCTTCGCCTCCCGAGGTCGAGGCGCGGGCATTGCCCTTCTTTTCTGGAGTTTGTTCCCTCACCTCGGCGCGGCGCGAAATAGAACTTGTTATTTGCGACGTTAGCACGGCAGAAATGAAATCGTCTTCAAATTTCTGAAGCATGGTTTGAGAAACAAGTTTTTGTCTTCTGAATGGCGATAATGTTTTCTCGAAGGGATTGCCAGGAAGCAAACTCAATCTTTCATATAATTGTTCGAATGACCCGAGATCCGCCTTTTTAGACAGTCGGTTCAAAATTAGATATTGATAAACATGTAAGAGCTCGTGGAGTTCCCCGTTAACAAAGAAATGGGTCACTGTCCACCGGAAAGGATAAACCCATAAGAAATAAAACAGACCTACGCCAAACCCGATCCAATTGCCGGATATAAAAGAAATGACCAAAGCAATTCCTACCAATAAATCCAGAATCGTTGGATTGTATTGTGGAACAACGATCTCCTCGAGGCCACGACGCGAATAAGCTAAGTCCGCCTCGCGAGAAAAGCTCGGACCAAGGAACAGCCATGGAAATATATCCCATCTTTTTTGATTAAGGGCATATCTCAAGGATTCCCACATATACTTGTGATAAGCAACTGGACTCCACCTAATGAAGGAGAGTTTGATTCCATCCTCAGCGGCAAGTTTCTCAAGAATCTGTTGAAATTCCGAAACCGAAATGTCTCGGTCAACAATGCTATTTTCAATACCTATTCGTCTTTTGAAATCAGGAAGGGATGTCGCGTTGAATTTCCGCACCTCGGCATCGCGACTTTCGCTTCCCGAGGTCGAGGTGCGACCAGTGGCTGGTTCACTTTGTTCGCCCTCGGCAGTGGGCAGCTTGCTTAGTACCCGTTGATAGGCTTTGCGTTGGTCCTGAATGATTTGTTCTATTTGCTTATCCGTAAGACGTTCGGATTCTGGGAGTTCTATATCTTGAAATATCTCGCGATGGTCACCTCCTAAGTAAACAAAAATTTTTTTTCGTTCGGGATTTGTTCTCAAATAATACCTCAAAACTTGACTACTTACTTGATTTGAGATTTGGTTTACCCATGTTCTATATTGAGCAAATTTTTTATCAAACATACTTTCATGGATCGTTCCGAGCGTCACCCACGACATTACCCCTTGTACAATGGATGCTTGTGGGGCATTCCATATCAAAGCATCTTCTTGGATAATATCTTCTAGTTGTTCTATACCCAGTACGCCAGCTCTAGCAGCTGTAAAATAACCGTATAAGTCTTCGCGAATCACAGAATATTTAGAGACAATCTGTTCGATGAGATAAGATCCGCTTCCAAGAATCATTTGATCATAAAGTGGGATATTATTTTCTTTTGCAAATTTTTGAGCAGCTTTTACTTCTTCAACAACTGCCTGGATCTCGCCTGACTCAACAAGAAAAAGCGTATTCTCCGGCTGTGTAATTTGCCGAATTACTTCTTCATTAAACAATCTCAATAGCTTCGGATCTCGATGTCGACCTGACAAGACAATAACTTCTCGGTCTTCAAAGCCTTTAATCGTTACACTCCTCAGGTCTGGTTGCTTTCCATCTGCAGGAAAGCCCCAATTCTCTTCATCAGTCACGCCCGACGCCGAGGCACGGCTACGTTCTGAGTCTGGGCGTTCAATCTTTACATAAACTTTTCTCTCATCTCTCATTGGGATGGTGATATCACCGCCTTGCAGGTTGTAGACAAGTCTATACGCTGTCGTGCCATTCCTTGTAACAGGGAGACTAAAGCCTTTTATCTCTCCGTCTTCCCGCAGCTCTTCTATTCCATCAATGGCATATCTTTCCAACAGCATCTCCGCTTCACCGTTCCTATTTCGGATATGTTTCTTGATGAGCGGTTTAAGAATATCTTTCGGATTATGAAGTTTGTGTTCTTCGGTGAGTATGAGCATCTGGCTGATGAGGTAACTCACATCCACAAACGCCCATCTATTACGAAAAACCTTGCCGGAAGCGGTTATGTTGTTCGTAACGACATCAAAAGAGCCGTCATCATTTCTGACTATTTCACATGGAGGTTTTGTTGCTAAGGGTGGCGCGAGAGCAAAGTCGCGTGACGCGTCTGTGATGGCGTAAGAGGGCGCGTCTGACAATAGAAGTGCGCAGCTAAGGACGGAAGAAATAATCCGTATCCATATTTTAAAATGGGTATACCGCAACATATTGCTATAAAGTATACTATAGTGCGGATAAAGAGGCAAATAACTTTTTTATAACCTAACAAATATAAGCGGTGAAATAAATGGCCCTTGATTTACTCAAGGGCCATTTTACTGATTAGTTTCTACTAATTATTGATTACTGATTTAATACATTCCACCGCCTGGCGGCATTCCTCCCGGCATCGGAGGGGTTTTATCCTCCTCAGGAATGTCTGTCACTAACGTCTCTGTGGTGATCATCAGAGCCGCAATGCTCGCTGCATTCTGTAACGCTGAACGAGTCACTTTCTTTGGGTCGATGACGCCTGACTGGAACATATCAGCGTACACATTCTTTTCCGCATCATATCCTTCGTTCGTCTTCAGCTCCTTGACCTTATTCACTACTACAGAGCCTTCCATTCCAGCGTTGTTGGCTATCTGCCGAATCGGCTCTTCCAATGCACGCTTGACGATCTCTGTTCCGATCTGTTCGTCACCAGTTAGTTTAAGCTTATCCAATGCGTCAATGCATCGAAGCAGCGCCACTCCACCGCCCGGCACTATTCCCTCTTCAACAGCTGCTCTTGTAGCGTGCAATGCATCTTCAACGCGCGCCTTTTTCTCTTTCATCTCAGTCTCTGTCGCAGCGCCGACATTTATCACAGCCACGCCTCCGGCTAATTTTGCCAGACGCTCCTGCAGCTTCTCTTTATCGTAATCCGAATCCGTATCCTCGATCTGCTTTCTTATTTGGCTTATACGGCCTTGGATGTCTTGAGTCTTGCCGGCTCCCTCGACGATAGTGGTATTGTCCTTGTCAATCCTGATCCTCTTTGCCCTGCCGAGGTCTTCTATCTTTACGTTTTCCAATTTTATTCCTAGTTCCTCAGTTATGGCCCTGCCGCCGGTCAAAATCGCTATGTCTTCCAGCATGGCCTTTCTTCTATCGCCGTATCCCGGCGCCTTGACGGCACTGCAAGAGAGTGTCCCTCGTATTTTATTCACTACTAAAGTTGCGAGCACTTCCCCTTCGGTCTCTTCCGATATTATAAAAAGCGGCTTGCCAGCCCTGGCCACTTTCTCTAACAGCGGCAGAACATCCTTCATGCTGGATATCTTCTTCTCATGTATGAGAATATAGGGTTCCTCTAATACGCATTCCATCTTTTCGGCATCTGTAACAAAATACGGCGAAAGATACCCTTGATCGAACTCCATGCCTTCAACTAGTTCCAGCTCCGTCTTGGATGCCTTGCCTTCCTCTACCGTTATGACACCGTCTTTCCCAACTTTGGTCATGGCGTCAGCTATAAGCTCGCCTATCTCATGGTCATTGTTTGCAGCGATAGAAGCTACCTGCGATACTTCTTTCTTATCCTTCGGATTTATAGGCTTCGCAAGTCTCTTTAATTCTTCAACGACCTTCTCAACGGCCTTTTCTATGCCTCTCTTCAAGGCCATAGGATTTGCGCCGGCAGTTACGTTCTTCATACCCTCCCTGAATATAGACTCTGCCAAAACAGTTGCCGTTGTGGTGCCGTCACCGGCTGTATCCGATGTTTTTGACGCAACTTCCTTCACCAGTTCTGCGCCCATATTCTCATACGGGTCTTTCAATTCAATCTCTTTCGCCACTGTAACGCCGTCCTTGGTTATTGTTGGGGCCCCAAACTTTTTATCAAGGACTACGTTCCTGCCTTTCGGGCCGAGCGTAATCTTCACTGCTTTAGCGAGCTGCTCTACGCCCCTTAAAATCGCTCTGCGGGCATCCTCGCTATATAGTAATTGTTTTGCCATTCTTACGCCTCCTTCTTATGGTTAGCCTTTAGCGGTTAGCGTATAGCGTTTAGTTTTATTTTCTATACGCTAAACGCTATCCGCTATACGCTATTTCACTATCCCTAGAATATCGTCTTCCTTCAAGATAAGATATTCCTTTCCATCAACCGTTATCTCGGTTCCGGTATATTTGCCAAATAATATCTTGTCACCAATTTTCACTTCAGGCGGTATCGTCTTGCCTTCATCTGAAACTTTTCCTTTTCCTGTGGCGACCACCTCGGCTTCCTGAGGCTTCTCCTTAGCTGTGTCGGGAAGAACTATGCCGCCCTTAGTCACCTCTTTGGCTTCCATGACCTTAACTACCACCCTATCTGCCAATGGCTGAATCTTCATATTTACACCTCCCTCTGAAATTTTTTTTAGCACTCAACATTAAAGAGTGCTAACAATAAAGCATTATACAAAATTGTGAAATTTTGTCAAGTGAAAAGTTGAAATTTTTCGAGTCCTGCCCACCAGACCGAACGGCCGTTCGGGCGGGCCGCTCCTCATGGCCGCCAGGCCAGGGGGCTAGAGCCTAATTTTGCCGTGTTAAATAAATTTTATGGGTCCTGCCGCTCCCTCGCCTTTTGTTTCTAATACTCGCGGGAGCCAGTGTCCATCCACCTTGAGCTTTTATAGCTTGTATATAGCTGCTGGCTGAAACCACAC
>JAHFGO010000028.1 GCA_023247385.1 Candidatus Omnitrophota bacterium
GCATAACCTATCATCATGCCCTGATCTCCTGCGCCGCCTTTATCGACGCCCCTTGCTATATCTGGGGACTGCGTATGAATAGCATTCAGTATCGCGCAGGTATGGTAATCGAAGCCGTATTTGGGATGCGTATACCCTATCTCTTTCAAAAGCGTTCTACACAGTTTGTGTATGTCCACATAAGCCGATGTGGTTATCTCTCCGCCTATTATGATAAGGCCCATAGTAACATATGTCTCGCAGGCAACCCTGCCGGCCGGATCCTGTTTCAACACCTCATCGAGGACGCCGTCTGATACCTGATCGCATACCTTATCAGGATGTCCTTCTGTGACGCTTTCAGATGTAAATAGATATTTATGTTTCTTCTGTTTTGCCATTTTACAGCCTCTCCTTTTTTAAATATTCTTCGTTCGCCTTCTCATAAGATTCGACATTTCCTATATCATACCAATCTTCAAGAAATGTGAAACCGTAAACTTTATCTTGCTTAGCGAGCCAGCTTATATAATAGCCGGGTGCATCTATTTTTTTTCCTTTTTTTACATATTCCTTTATAAATGAGAGTTTATTCTTTGGAAAATAGTAAATACCAGTCGATATAAGCGTAGACTTTGGCTTTTCAGGCTTCTCTTCGAAATCTATAATCTTAGCTTGCTTATCCACTTTTACAACCCCAAAATTTTTCGCCGAACTTAAATCTCTAATATCATACAATGCGACGGATATGCCGTCAGAGTGGCTCTTAGCAAAGTCCAAAAAGCTGGCCAAGTCAAAATCGAATAGATTGTCTCCTGCGATTACAAGTATATCCTCATCGATTGTCTTATCGCTAACAGCGATCTCCAGGTCCTTTATAGCACCCTGTCTATTTTCATTTGAAGTGGAACCGTCGTTTATCAGATCTATCTTATCTTTGTATTGTGAGCTCTTTTGCCACTCGCTAAAAGAAAGAAAGAACTTGGCATTTGTAATTATACATATAGAAGATAGACCTTTTAAGCTTGCTACCTTCTCGAGGATCCTATCTATTATCCTTTTCTTGCCTACTAAAAGTAGCGGCTTTGGTGTATTTAGCGTCATGGGCTGTAGCCTTGCGGCATAGCCAGCTGCTAAAATTATCACTCTCATTATCTATGTTCCAATTTTTCAATAGAAAAATTGTCCCGTGGTTCGACCTTGTTCACCATCCCTCGAACCATCCCGAGCGAAGTCGAGGGAAGAACGCGACGACTAGGAGCGTTCGAGGGATCTCTTAAGATATGTAACCCGTTCGACAGGCGTCGGATCTTTTCTATTTAATATGGCCAAATAAAAACTTACAAAATCTCCTATATAGACCAAAGAGAAGATCCTTGCAAGCAAATCCTCCCCCATAGACTCTACTTCAATTACCTCGACTTTCAAATCTTTTATTATCTTCTTTGTGATGTCCATCCTTTTCGATACGCGCTTGTGGTCCTGGCGATCTTTTAACATTATGGCTATAAGACTTTCAAGAAGCTTCTTTGGCTCTTCCCATCCAACTATCTCATTATGATTCATCTCAGGGAATATATGGCTGGATGACAAGGTTTTAGAATTCTCTGCGAATTGAGTTCTCCATCTTGTCACGACAGCATCTATATGATCCTGCCCTCCATAAATTATTGGAAATTTGAGACAGAGCCTCTTTGCTATATTTTTTGCAATATTCTTCTTCTCTGGCACAGTCTGACTTATTTTGTCGTCCTTTAAATGCTGCATAACTTTTATTGCACTGTCTATATTTTTTGACTTGTCTTCTATCAGCCCTATTTTGGACAACAATATTAAAAGCGGAAAAAATGAGTAGCCAAGCGCGCACCTTGGCGGTAGACCTTTAGGAATAGTAAGTACTGGAAAGCCATCTTCTTTAGCAAGCTTCTGCAACTTGCCGCCTGATGTTATGGCGATGATTTTCGCTTTTCGTTTTCTTGCGTCTTCGTAGGCACTAAGGGTCTCTTCTGTATCGCCGGAATAGCTTGAGGCTATTATAAGAGATTCCGCGTTAACAAAATTAGGCAATGTGTAATTTCTATTAACGAGGAACGGTTTCGACGCCTCATCCGATATGTAAGATCTTACTAAATCCGCTCCTATAGCTGAGCCGCCTAACCCTGTGCAGACTACATTGTTGTATGTGGATTTGAAAGAATCTGGTAGGCCGAACTTCAATCCTATAGACTTGGCCTCTACGCACTGTTCAGGAAATGATTCAATAAGCCTTAACATGTCCGCCTTATCATATTCTTTCACCATTTTCAAATCATCCAATCTTATCATATCTTCACTCCACTTCTATTGCCAGGTCTGGGACTATTTCTTTTATTTTCTTCCTTGCGAATTTCTCAATCTCTTTACCTGTAGGCAGATTGATTGCCTCTTGGGCAATTTCTTTTGCTTGCGCCATTGTCACAGATCTTATTATGCGTTTAATCTCCGGGGTAGCTATTGGGGAGGTGCTGAATTCGTCAAGGCCGAGTCCCAAAAGTATTATAGTCATAACTATGTCGCCAGCCATCTCCCCGCACATCCCAATCCAGATGCCAGCATTATGTCCATTTTCAATTATAGTTTTTATAAGACGCAGCACAGCAGGGTGAGCCGGTTCGTAAAGATAAGCTATCTTCTCGTTTACTCTATCTACTGCAAGCGAATATTGAATAAGATCATTTGTGCCTATCGAGAAGAAGGCCACTTCCTTGGCCAATATATCGCTTGTCAATGCAGCAGATGGAACCTCTATCATGGCGCCCACTTCCATATCCTCGTTGAACTGAATGGATTCTTTCTTAAGCTCTTTCTTAGCCTCCTCCAGGATGGCATTCGCTTGCCTTAATTCGTCGAGGCCGGAGATCATGGGATACATCATCTTAAGTTTTCCATGTATCGATGAGCGAAGTATTGCCCGAAGTTGCGTCTTGAATATGTCGGGCCTTGCGAGACAAAATCTTATGGCGCGCCATCCCAAAAACGGATTCATCTGTTGCGGCACGTCCAGCTGCGATAAAAATTTATCGCCGCCGAGGTCTAGTGTTCTTATGATCACGGGGTTCGGCTTCACCTTCTTAGCAACAGTAGAATAGGCTTTATACTGCTCATCTTCAGTCGGTAGGTCCTTTCGATTCATATAAAAATATTCGGTTCTATACAGGCCTATGCCTTCGGCTCCGTGCGCTATTACAGACGGCACATCTTCTGGAACTTCTATATTAGCAGACAATTCTATCTTTCTTCCATCAAGTGTAACACAAGGCAGATTTTTTAGTTCCAGAAGATGCTTTTCAAAGGCTTCTAACCGCTCTCTGTCGATCTCATATTTTTTAAGCGTTTTTGGAGAAGGATTTATTACAACGGTGCCATGAGTGCCATCTATTATGATTGTGTCACCGGTCTCGACCTTTTTGGTCAGCGTCTCTAATCCAACTACTGCTGGTATCTCTAACGATTTTGCCATGATGGCTGTATGAGAGGTTCTGCCACCGATATCAGTCGCAAAACCCTTCACATTCTTTTTGTGCATCGTGGCTGTGTCAGATGGCGAGAGGTCATATGCAACAACCATAACTTTCTCTTTAAGATTACTTAAGATGTCTTCTTTTGCGCCTATCAGATTCCTTAATATTCTTCGCCCTACATCGTTTATGTCGCTTATCCGCTCTTTAAGATATTCGTCATCCATATCAGAGAAGACCTTTATGTATCGTTTCAAGACATCTTGAAAGACGTATTCTATCGAGAGCTTCTCCTTCTTGAGTTTAGATATAACTTCTTCGATAAGCATGCTATCATCTATAACCAATAGATGTGCGCTGAATATCTGCGCCTGTTCTACCCCCATCTCTTCTGATATGCGCTTCTTTATTTCAAGAATTTCATTTTTAGTCTGAATCAGTGCATCCTTGAACCGTTTTATTTCATTTTGGATCTGGTCATCCCTTATAGCGCGCCTTGGTATGGTGTATTGCTCTCTGCCAAATAGAAAGGCCTTGCCGCTGACTATTCCAGGGGATGCTGGAATGCCTTTCAATATTATCTCTTTATTCTTCATGCTATAGCCTCATCTAGTTTTTATATTGCAAAATTTTCTATATCATCGCTGAGCAGCAGGCTCTCGAGCTCATTGACTGCTTGTTCAGCATCGGCCCCACTTGCCGCTATCGTAACCTTGGAACCAACCCCTGCCTCGAGCATCATTATTCCCATTATAGACTTGCCATTGACCTTGTGTTTCCCTTTGGATACTGTGATATCGCAGTTAAATTTATTCGCTATCTGGACAAAAAGCGCCGCAGGTCTTGCGTGCAGACCCTGTTTATTCTTAATGACAATATTCTTCTCGACAGTCATTACAGCCTTTTACTAACGGGATTTTTTAAGGCTAGTTACAAGATCTATTATAATCTTGGCTAACTTTGCCGGATCGTGCCTGACGTAATCTTCGGTGCTGGCTAGATGAGCCTCCACGACCTTGCACTTCATCTTCTTCAGATTCTCTGAATCCGGAACTACGGGGTAGGCCTCTTCTTGCTTATATTTTGCTCTCATCTCCTCTGATATCTTAGCTGTATTAACAATACAATATTCGACTATGCCAGGGGCGGTATGCTCTATTATTACCTTCAGGTGATCGCTTGCCTTATAATCGTCTGTCTCGCCCTTTTGAGTCATAACATTACATACATAAATTTTTATCGCCTTGGATGAAATTATCTCCTGATAGATCTTGCCTACCAATAGATTTGGCATTATGCTGGTATATAAGCTTCCCGGCCCGAGTACAATTGCGTCTGCTTTTCTTATTGCATCTACGGCTTCATCGGTAGGCCTGCAATTCACTGGTCGTAAGTGGATTCTCGTTATAGGGCTATTCGCATGAGGGATTTGGCTTTCGCCGGATGTTTGTGAGCCATCGAGATGTTCTGCCATCAGGCTCACCTTGTCCAAAGTTGCCGGCAAGACCCTGCCCCTGATAGCCAGGACTTTGCTGGACTCCTTTATGGCCGCATCAAAATCACCGGTGACCTTCGAGAGGGCAGTTATAAATAGATTTCCGAAACTATGGCCGCTCAATTCAGAGCCTTCTCCAAATCTAAATTGAAATAATTTCCCCATCAACGGTTCAGCATCCGCTAATGCGACTAGGCAGTTTCGTATGTCTCCTGGCGGCAATACATCAAACTCTTGTCTCAGCCTTCCTGATGAGCCGCCATCATCTGCCACGGTGACAATCGCAGTAATGTTGCTGGTATACTCTTTAAGACCATGAAGGAGCGTAGAAAGCCCGGTTCCTCCACCTATAACTACTATCTTAGGTCCCTTCTCTAATATCCTTGCCTGATAGACTTTATCTACAAGCTCATCCTCTCGCTGTGGAAGAAATACCGTAATGAGAGATTTTATTATTCTCTTTATTCCTGTTATGACTGCTAATATACCTAAAATTATTATAATTCCGGCAAATGCTTTATTTCTAGGATGCGGCTCCAATAGAACCATGACGAATCCCATTGATATCATGATGACACCAAAAACAGATAACAGAATCCATCTCTTGACCCACATACCTGGATACAACCACTTAAAAGCCTTTAAGATCTTCATTTAGTATTTTTTAGAGTCCTCTTCTTGAATTATACACAATATCTCTTTTTCGTCTTTTGCTTTTTTGAGCATTTCTCTAAAATACTTGTCCTTCAGCATCCTGGATATTCTGGCGAGTGCTTTCAGGTGAGGGCCTGCAGACTCTTCCGGGGCTATTAGAAGAAAGAATATATAGGCAGGTTCTCCGTCCAACGAATCGAAATTCACTCCCTTTTGAGACAGGCCAAAGGCAGCTACTAAGTTCTTCACATTCTCAGACTTCGCATGCGGTATTCCTATGCCTTGACCTATACCCGTGGAACCCAAAGACTCTCTTGTTAAGAGAGCCTTGATCAGCTCTTCCTTATTCTTAATCTCATCTGCTTTGGCTAGAAGATCGACCAATTCTCTTATAACACTCTCCTTATCGACCGACCTCAGGTGCACTGTCACAGCCTTCTTATTCAAAAAATCCATAATCTTCATATGAGTATTACCTCCTTTTTACAAAGTAAAATTGCCATCCTCTTTTTGGAAGAGGAATATTAAGGAGAAACCTCGCATAAACCCCACTTTAAACTTAGAGAGGTTCCGCGAAGCGAAACCTTTTTTAAAAGGTGTCTCCTTAAAAACGTTCGGACGCTAGTCCTGCTGTCTATTTCTTAGTGGCAGGGCGGAGGGCAAAAAACAACACAACATTTTTTGGCCCGAAGCCCGAACGTTTAAGTGGAGCGGCGGATGGGTTTCTCGTATACGCGTTATAGCCTATACCGAGGATCCCATCCTACGCCTCGTAAAATGGAGCGGCGGATGGGTTTCGAACCCACGACATCGACCTTGGCAAGGTCGCATTCTACCACTGAATTACCGCCGCATCGCAACTACCGTCTTACTATATTGCTCCTTAAAAAGGAAACATCAGGTTTCCTTTTTAATATTTTTCCTTCTTCAGCGTAGATGTTCTCGAGCGCCGATTCTTCAGGCCTTACCTTATAATCAACACTCAAGCTACACGTTATATGGTGCCCGCACCAAGAATCGAACTTGGAACCTTGACATTAAGAGTGTCCTGCTCTGCCAATTGAGCTATGCGGGCAGTTCAAGAAATTAATTATAACAAAATAATAATATTAAAGCAATAGTGGTGCGGACGGAGAGAGTTGAACTCTCAAGCCTTGCGGCATACGGTCCTAAGCCGTACGTGTCTGCCAGTTCCACCACGTCCGCGTCGTAAAAATCTCACTGCGACCAGTACATAGTCGCCATGGTCGGTCTTGTTTGATTTTTACTCCTTAGGGGAAAACCCTGATGGTTTTCCCCTAACGTTCTCAATATAATAGCCTAGAACTATTTCCTTTCCTTCCGTGTTTAATTTTTGGAAGAGGAACATTAAGGAGAAACCTCGCATAAACCCCACTTTAAACTTAGAGAGGTTCCGCGAAGCGAAACCTTTTTATTTAAAAGGTGTCTCCTTAAAACGATTTGGGCGCTAGCCCTGCCGTTTACTGCTTAGCGGCAGGCCGAAGGGTGAAAAACAACACAACATTTTTCAGCCCGAAGGCCAAATCGTTTAGTGGCGCGCCCGGGGTGAATCGAACACCCAACCTACTGGTTCGAAGCCAGCCACTCTATCCAATTGAGCTACGGGCGCGGTTTTCGCCCTATATATTACTATAAAATAGCCAATTCTTCAATAATAAGACTTATTTTGAATTTACTTTAGAAAAGCACCAATGATGCCGGCGCAGATGATGATTAAGGCTGGGTGTATCTTTGTATAACTAAAAAGGATGGCAGATATTATAACTATGACAAGATTTTTCAGCTGTGTTAACTGGCTCATATTTACTAGCTGGAATGCCACAGATATTATCATGGCGAACATGACTAGTTCAATTGTACCGAAGGCGCTCTTCACCGCTGGAATATTTTTATATTTCATATAGAAGATCGAAGCAAACAATACGAGCAGCACAGGAGCAAGCAGATTACCTGCATTCGCTGCTATCGCGCCCCAAATGCCAGATATCTTATACCCGGTATAAGTAGCATATTTAATGGAGATGGCTCCTGGGAATATTTTTGTTATGCCAAGGACATCCAGAAACTCTTCTTTAGTCAGCCACTGATATCTCTCTACAACCTCTTTCTCTATTAACGGCAGAAAGGCATAGGCTCCACCTATGGCGAAAAGCCCCACCCTCAAGAAAGATAAGAATAATTGAACTAAAACCATCGTTAATGTTCCTTTCCGGCAATCATATCCAGTCCGTGCGGCAGCGTATCAAGAACCGCTTCCAGCGATTCCTTCGCTCCTTTTGAGCTGCCAGGGAGATTAACAATTAAGGTCTTGCCTCTGATACCTGCTATGGCGCGTGATAACATAGCACGCTTGGAAAACTTGAGACATTCAACACGCATAGCCTCAGGTATGCCGGGCACTTCCTTTTCGATCACCGTTTTAGTTGCTTCCGGCGTCTGGTCCCTTTCAGTAAATCCTGTTCCGCCATCAGTGAGGACAAGATCTACTTTAAGATTGTCGGAGTAATCGATGAGCTTTCTCTCAATCATTTCTGGTTCGTCAGGAATGATCTCATATTTCACGACTTCCCCTGGAAGATTTTTGATGATATCCTGAATGATCTTACCGCTCTTATCTTCCCTCTGACCCTTAGAACACTTGTCACTTATGGTCAATACGGCTACTTTATACATTTTTTATCGCCTCGTTTGTTATTGTGTCGCCTTGTTTGATGACGCCGCCATTCAATACGCGGGTGAACATTCCTTCGCGCGGCATAACGCAGTCGCCGGCCTGATAATAAATGCTGCACTTCGTATGACACTTCTTGCCAATCTGGCTGATCTCCAGCATCACATCTTGCCCAATTCTTAATCTATCCCCTATCTTCAGACTTAATAAGTCTATTCCTTGCGTCGTGATGTTTTCTGCAAAATCCCCTGGCTTAAGCTTTAAGCCCTTGCTTTTCATCTTGTCTATGGCTTCCATTGCGAGAAGGCTCACCTGCCTATTTTTGGTTCCGGCATGCACATCGCCGACGATACCAAAATCTATCTTCAGCTGCACAGATTCAACGTTTCTCTTCTTCATTCCCTTCTTCTCAGAAACTGACACTGCAACTATTTTTCCATTCTTATTATCTTTTGACATATAGTCCGCTTTTACCGCCGCTTTTCTTTAAAAGTTTTATATCGGAAATGATTATATCTTTATCAAGTGGCTTGCACATATCATAAATTGTCAGGGCCGCAACCAATGTGGCCGTTAGGGCTTCCATCTCCATTCCGGTTTTCGCCTCGCCTCTTACGGTAGCTATAATTTTTATTTCTCTGTTTTTTAAAAAAAATTTTATATCCACAAATTCTATGGCAATAGGGTGACAAAAGGGGATTATCTCAGGCGTCTTTTTGGCTGCAAGGATCCCGGCAATTCTTGCTGTTTGCAAAGCATCTCCCTTTGGTATCTTTTTTGCTTTTATTAACTTTACCACTCCGGTCTTGAGATAAACTTTGCCTTCAACGATCGCTTCTCTTCGAGTAGCTATCTTGGTTCCTATGTCTATCATTATCATCTACCTTACATCTTATCCGCCGATTTGGCACATTGAAAATTCATGAACAAGCGGCACGCCTTTATCCAGAGAATGCTCCTTGGGCTTAATATCCACTGCCAGCTTAATGAGCCTTGCGAGCCCTTCCTCGTCTATCCCTTTTCTTAACGGGTTACGTAAGTCTACTTTTAGGTCTGAATGTAAACAAGATTTCATAAACCCGTCAGAAGTGAGCCTGAGCCTATTACAGCTTGCGCAGAATTTATCACTCATGGGGCTTATGAGGCCAAATGTACCCAGGCCATCCTTTAGCCTATATTCCTTCGCCGGGCCACTGCCTAATGCTTTAGATTCTTCCACAACACCCAATCTTTTTGCGACGGCCATAACAGTTTTGCATGAAACAAAATTTTCTGATTTATAAAATGAATTTACTGGCATAAATTCCAAAAATCGGACAGAGATGTTATTCTCAATTATGAGAATTAAGAAATTTTTTATTTCATCTTCAGTTATATCGTCCAATAATAGGACATTGAGCTTTATATGTGAAAAACCGTTTTCTAATGCCCTGCCTATCCCATCTAAAACGTCTTCCAATGCGCCATGCCGCGTAATAGATCTATACCTATCTTCCTTAAGGCTGTCGAGGCTGATATTTATTCGCTTCAGGCCAGCTTCTTTCAATTCGGCGGCATATTCTTTTAAAAGAACGCCATTAGTCGTCATGGAAATATCTTTTATACCGCTTATCTTATTTAAAGAGATTATCAGGCTTGCAAGATTTTTTCTTACTAATGGCTCACCGCCTGTAAGCCTAATTTTGGCTATGCCCAGATAGGCCGCCGCCTTTACTATTCTCGATATCTCTTCAAACGATAGTAATTCCTCATGCGCTTTAGTGACGATGCCGCAACTGGGCATACAATAAACGCAGCGCAGGTTGCATCTATCCGTAACTGATATACGCAAATAATCTATTCGTCTGCCAAATTTATCTATCAGTCTGTCCATATATTAATCCCTCGCTATCGCTCGGGACTTTGCGGGATAATTTGGCCGCCGAGTAAACTTCTGGCCAAATTAAAAGCCAACTCCTCGCGTTTTTAGAAAAGTTGGCGCTTCTCCTTTCCAAGCACGAGGAGGCAGGTTCATTTCTTCCCCTGCCCGCCTGTCCCGACTAAGGGGCAGGTTCCCTGTTTAAGGGAAAACGGCCTATGCACCATATCTTACTGACACAGATTTAGGTGCAAAGGCTCGGAGCGTAATAATTATATCATACTGTCAAAATTAAATCTACTTTTTTAATTACCTCTTCCGCAGATGGCTTCAAAGCTGAACTTTTATCTTTGACTAGAATTGACAGATCTGGCTTTATAAATTTTAAGACTGAAGTTCCTTCGATTACTACGCCGTTGCACTCGGAGAATTCTGAAAGCGCTTTGGATAGCCCTTCCTCCAGACCTTCCGATTTCGCTTTAAGCCAGATGACTTGTTTGGCGCCTGCATTCTTCAGCCTTGCGGTATCCTTTCCGTATTCATTTATTATCGCCTCATCCTTTATGATGTAAAAAGGTTCCCGCACATCCGAGCATATCCCGCAATTTCTCTCATGAGGACAGCTGTCGTCTTTACTCACAGTCACTTTAAGCGCTGACCAACTTTTAAGCAACCTTAATAGTCTCTCGGCCAGTTGCGTCTTGCCAACTCTGCTTCTTGAACCAGATACTACGATAGTCTTCATAATTCCTTTAAAAGAGGTTGATACCGATCCGTTTTCATTAGGCTTGCTATAAAGCTTTCCATGTCCAAATTCACCGGGCATACAAAAGAGCATCTGCCGCAACCTGTGCAGCCAAATACGCCGAACCACTTATAGCAATTATAGAGTTTGCAGAAGAAGCGCCTACTTATACGATCTGAGTTTTTTTCATGCGGATTGACGCCGCCGGCCATGCGGCTATAGCCGCTAAAAATGCACGAATCCCAAGCCCTAATCCTTTCCCCTTTACCTTTCGAATGTTCTATGTCCTGTGTATAAAAACAGAAGCACGTTGGACAGATGAATTCGCATCCGCCGCAATTGGTGCAGCGCTTGCCAAGTTCCTCCCACAGCTTTTCGAGATTTATATCTTTAAGTTTTTCATAAATATCCATGATGTTATACTCTTTTTCAAAATGTTTAAGACAGCTTTCCTTAATGCATGATTTTTTAGCTAATATTTTTTCATCGCTTTGTTTAAATAATTTTCCATATTTTTTTATAAAATTTTTACCCTTACCTGTTCCGACTTCGACAAGATAAAAGCCAGCCAAATCTATAAACTGCAGATCAAATCCCTCGCCCTTCTCCAAAACCGGACCGCTGTTATTGGTATATACACAAAAGCAGCCTTTGCGTGGTGGTTTGTTGCATGCGAAAGATATCAAGATGCTCTTATCGCGCTTCCGCCAGTAGAGGCTGTCTTTTGGCTCTTTGCCAAAGAAGCAATCCTGAAAATATACTGCCCTGATGTCGCATGAGCGTGGTCCTAAGAAGACTGTCTCGCCTTTGAATGTATCCGCGCCCGGGACCGTCTCAACGGAACCATCCTTCCTCTTTTCGTATTCAAAGACAGTTTCTCTTGCGGGGAAGAAGAACTCTTTAAGAGTATTGGAAGTGATATCATAATTAAGATTTATCTTTCCCGAATCTTCTGTCTCCTGAAAAAGAAAATCCGCACCATTTGCAGGCTGAGGGCTGATCAGCCGGAAATCTTTTATCACCGCCTTCAAAAGATTTTTTAGATCTTCTTTTTTTAAATTGTAATAACCATCTATCATATGTTCACCTGATATCATTTAGCCGGTTCTACCTTAGCGGCACAAGCTTTGTACTCTCCTATTTTAGAGATAGGGTCAAAAGCATTGTTGGTCAATGTGTTCGTTAGTTTGTCCGCATAATGAAACGGCATCCAGATAACGCCGGAGATGATATTATTACTTACCTCGGCCTTTATCTCTAACGCCCCCCTTCGCGTAGATACTGAAACTTTCGATCTATTTTTTATGTTTAGACGTTCGGCATCTTCAGAATTTATCTGAACAAAATTCTCAGGAAACTCCCGCGATAATATAGCAGTGCGCCTTGTCTGGGTGCCGGAATTA
Organism: Candidatus Omnitrophota bacterium; assembly: GCA_023247385.1. GTDB lineage: Bacteria > Omnitrophota > Gorgyraeia > 2-01-FULL-45-10 > 2-01-FULL-45-10 > JAHFGO01. Next base: position 12,324 of record JAHFGO010000028.1, read on the forward strand.
TAATGAAATAGCATCCTGCCGGTTGTAAGTATGAATGGGTATTCATCATCCGATAGTTCTTCTGGCCCCTTGTGATCGATTGCAAAGAACTTTCCTTTCCCCCGAACGAATTCCTCCTGATGCAAAACCTTGGTGCCCGGATGATTTTTGTCAGGACAAGGCCACTGTAAAAATCCTTCTTTCTCCAATCTTCCATAAGAGACGCCGCCGAATATCGGCGAAAGGTGCGCTATCTCATCCATGACTTCGGAAGCATTTTTATACTTCATGTGGTAGCCCAAAAGACTTGCCACTTCCATAACGATCTCACCGTCGGGTTTTGTATCAGGCAGCGGCTGTATTGCTTTTCTTACACGCTGGATTCTGCGGTCAGCATTAGCGAACGTCCCCTCTTTTTCTGCAAAACTCGAGGCAGGTAAAATCACATCGGCGTACTCGGCGGTCTTACACATAAATAGATCGTGCACGACAATGAACTCTGCCTTTTCAAGACAGGAGATGACGTGTTTTGAGTTCGGCTCTGAATGGACCACATCTTCTCCAACTATATAGAATAACTTTATTCTTCCCGGCATCTCAAACATCTCTGAATTGGTGAGACCCTTTTTGCCTGGCAGGCGCACCTCCCATGCATCTTCAAATTTTCTTCTTACAGCATCATCTTCCACATTCTGATATCCGCTGAACACATTTGGCAGCGCACCCATATCACAGGAACCCTGGACATTATTCTGCCCCCTTAACGGATTCACCCCGCTCGACAGCCTACCGACATTGCCTGTTACCATAGCTAGATTTGCCAGCGTTGAAACGTTATCTGTTCCGACGGTATGCTCAGTTATGCCTAAACTATAAACTATCGATGCCGGCTTCGATTTAGCGTATATCTCGGCAGCTTTTATGAGAAGTTCTCGCGGCACTCTAGTTATCTTTTCGACGTATTCTGGAGCATACTTCTTCACTGTCTCTTTCAGTTCCTCAAAACCTTCTGTTCGTTCGCGAATGAAATCTTTATCCTCCAGCTCCTTCTCCAAGATGATGTTCATTAGGCCGTTTAAGAGGCAGATATCTGTGCCTGGAAGAAGCCGCAAATGAATGTCAGAGAAATTACTCAATCCTATAGCACGTGGATCGGCTAAAATTATTTTTGCGCCCCTATCCTTGGCTGTGAGTATCCTCCATCCTATTATGGGGTGGGCTTCAAGAGGATTTGATCCTATAACCAATATGCATTTTGCATCAGGCAATTCATCAATGGAATTGGTGGCTGCCCCGGAGCCGAAAGAGCGTGTAAGACCTGCTACTGAGGGCGCATGGCATGTGCGGGCGCAGTGGTCAATATTATTCGTGCCTAAACAGGCCCGGCCGAACTTCTGTATAATATAATTTTCTTCATTCGTGCATCTTGCTGAACTTATGACGCCGAGCGCATCTGGGCCATTTTCGGTTTTTATCCTTTTAATGTTTTTAACTATCAATTCGTAAGCCGCTGGCCAGCTCGCCTCTTTAAATTTGCCGTTCTCCTTAATCAGCGGTTTTCGTAGTCTATCTGGATGTGTAACGAAGTCGAAGGCATTCCACCCTTTTACGCAGAGCCTGCCGCGGTTTACAGGATGGTTGCGTGATGGAGACACACCTAATATCCGCCCATGCTCCACTTTCAGATAGAAATTGCATCCTACACCGCAAAAAGGGCATGTGGTTAATGTATATTCAATCACAAAATCTCCGCAGGTGACAAATCACTCAACTGCTTGTAATTAAAAACCGGACCATCCCTACAAACAAACTTATCAGCAATATAGCAATGGCCGCATTTACCTACTCCGCATTTCATATACCGTTCCAATGAAAAGATTATATCGGAAGAAGGAATTCCTGTTTTTAGCAATTTTGCTACGGTAAAGCGCATCATGATCTCCGGCCCACATATGAATGCACGCGTATTCAAAGGATTAAGCTCAATTTTATCTAACAATTTCGGGACGACGCCTGTATGGCCTTGCCATCCGGCCTCAGGTTTGTCTACAGTAAGCAGCACCTTTATGTTTTCACCGAGTTCCTCCAGTTCCTTTTTATAAAGTATGTCCTGCGGCCTGCGGGCGCCATAAAGAAGCGTCAGGCTGCTTATGTTGCCCTGCTTTTTACAAAAGATAAATTTAAGCAGTGATCTTAAAGGCGCCATGCCCATACCGCCTGCTATAAATATGATATCTTTTTCATCCAAATCTCCTAGCGGGAAGCCGTTGCCGAATGGCCCACGGATACCGATAGAGTCACCTTCTTTTAGATCAAAGAGGTTATTGGTTAGACCTCCTACTCGTTTAAAACTTATCCTTAAAAATTCTTCGCCCGGACATGAAGCAATCGAAATGGGAGACTCTCCGATGCCAAAATAAGAAATTTCCAGAAACTGGCCAGGAATAAATTCCAGCCGCTCTTTTATATAAAATGTATTTACATTCGGCGCTTCCTCAAAAATACGTTCTATCCTTACCACTTTGGGAATATAATTATTGTTCATTTTAACCTATATAAATCTTTTGGCGTATTAAGGTTAACGAATATCTTTTCGCAAGATACAAAACGCGAGACTTCGCGTTTTGTGATCTTTCTTACTTTCACCTTTTGAAAAAATCTCCTAATTTTAAAAATTTTTTTATCAAGTAACTCTCGGATATGTTTCTTGCAATTTTGAGAATAAATACAAAATAATGTTTCATACCTATTATCAATCTTAGGTATGATCACGTCATAACCTCGGGCCTTTTTACACATATATCTTACGAGAGATAAATCTATAAACGGCATATCGCACGCGAGCACAAAATTATGAAAGGATTTCGATGCCATGAGTCCTGAATATATGCCGCCCAAAGGTCCCTGGCCGGGAACGATATCCTTAATTATCTTAACATTTCTGAATTTATACTTATGCGGGCTATTAGTTACAATTGTGATTTTTTTAAAAAACTTTCGCAATAATTTTAACTGCCTTCGTATCATCGGCACGCCTTCTATCTTTAGAAAAGCCTTATCGCGCCCCATGCGGCTTGATTTGCCTCCCGCAAGAATTATAGCTGTCATTCTTCAACTTTGGGTTTGCGCCCGGCCACGAAAGACACCCATATGCTCATCTCATATAAAAATATCATGGGACCTGCCAGCATGAACATATTAAAGGCATCAGGCGTCGGAGTAATTATAGCCGCTACTATAAATATTATTATTACAGCATACTTATATTTTTTTCTTAACAGCCTGGAACTAATCACTCCGAGTTTCGTCAGAAAAAAACTAAGCATTGGCATTTGAAAGACGAGTCCGCAGCCTAAAACAAGGCTTGTCACAAATGATATATATTTGGTGGCTGATATAACTGGCTCTAGATCCTCTCCGGCAAAGCTCAATAGAAATTTTAAAGCGGGCGGGATCAATATGAAGTAAGCAAAAAGGCATCCCGTAGCGAAAGAGAGCGAGCAGAATACTACAAAGGAACCGACATGGCGCCTGAACTTTTCTTCTACGGCTGGTGAGATGAATGCCCAGATCTGATACAGTATAACCGGCATGGAGATAGTTAAGCCGCAGATGACGGCTATGCGCATATATATCAGAAAAGCTTCCTGCGGACTAAAAAAAACCAGGTTTTCTATAATGCCGAATGCCGGCCGCTTCAAAATTTTTAGTAGCTGGGAGGTTAAAGGGAAACTTAATGCGCTGGATATTCCCACACAAACTAAGGACAAAATTATCCTTTTCCTTAGTTCATTGAGATGCTCTACTAAAGTCAGAGGCTTGTCCATATAAATTTTAATGACAAATGAATTCTACTATTTGGATTTTTTCTCTTTCTCTTCCTCATCGGAATCTATATCTTTCATCGACTTCTTAAATTCTTTGATCGTCTTGCCAATAGCTTTACCTATCTCAGGAAGCCTTGCAGCACCAAAGATTAAAAGACAGATAAGAAGTATTACCAGTAACTCCTGCATGCCCATTCCAAACATGTTTATCCTCACCTCCTCCTATTTACAAGCCCAAATCTGTAGGGGCCCTGCCTATCGAGCGCAACAATTCGAGCATTGATTCAATTTTTTCACTTATCTCCGTATCGAGATCAGCCCTGTCCGGATAGATATCGTAAAGCCGCCTGTACTTTTTCGGCGTCAGATTTATCATCAAAGAATTTGCGCCGGAAAGAAATGCACGTCTTATGCCGTTGTCCTTGTCCAGCGTCTCCAATGCAGTAGTGGCGAGTATTTTAGACTCAGGATACATTATTCTCGTCCTCGCTATAGCTGTCAAAACCGAATCGATTGAAGGTTTCGGCGTATCTTTAAGCGGTGTGTCCGGGTGCGGTATAAACGGCCCAAATGAGAACATATCAGGATTTAGTGAACCGGCAAGCTTAATATCGTTAAGTGTATCTTCCTGTCCGTGGTGTGGCAGACCTATCAGAAAGCCGGTAAATACAAGATAACCCATAGACTTTAATTCTTTGATAAGGCCCATTCTCTCTTCCAATTTGTGGCCGGGTCTCAATTTTTTGTAAAGCAGCGAGTCACTGGTCTCAAATCTTATCAGCGCTCCTCGGGCTCCAACCGAATACAATCTCCTGTAAACTTCGATATCCCTTTCACCGATACTTAAGATAATCAGGGCCGGCGTCTTATTCATTATCGTAGTTATTATGCTCGCGAGGTCCTCTTCACTATACGACGGATCTTCTCCTGACTGCAAAACTAATGCCTTGAAATTAAATTTGCCGACCGCCTCTTCACAGGATTCGATTATTTCATCCACGCTCATCCTGTAGCGCCATATATCAGCATTGGAATTCCTTATTCCGCAATAAAGACAATCGTTGCTGCAATAGTTGGAAAATTCTATAATTCCATGAATGCAGCAGGCGTTGCCCATTTCTTTTTGCCGGATGGAATTTGCTACCTGATAAAGGTTCTTTGGCTTATCAGTAAGCTTTAAATCTATCTCTTTAAGCTCGAAGAAGAACTCCTCCCAGCCTTTTAAAATTCCAAGAGCCTGATCTTGCGGTATCTTTTGAACCACAAAACCACCTTGCGCATAGACATAATCGCCTTCGGCGAGTTCGTGAAACTCATTTCGCGCCTTCTTCCGCTCTCCGAAATAATCTACCGTGATTATCGCATCATTGATGTCTATGACCTTGCCTGGTATCGCATAGCACATATTTTAAAAATAGAGATCTCGCTCCCCTTTCTTAATCTTTGCCATCCGCTCCTGCGTCTGTCTTCGAAGATCCTCGTCTTCAATTTTACTTAAATACAGATTTATTATCTTGCGCCCTTTTTCAAGTACATCATCTGTCGCAAAATCTTCCAGATATTCAACAAATGTGAGTATCCCGTTTGGCCTGCAGAAATTATGTATCTCGCCGGGTTTGGATAAATTCATAAATGCTTCGCCTGTCCTTCCGCGCCTATAACAGGCTGTACAGAAACTTGGCAGTAAATTATCGTTGAGGACGCTGTCAATGACTTCTTCAAGCGTCCTTTCGTCAGAGATCATAAACTGCCCATCGCTGCGGCGCTTGCCATAACCTCCAACGCTTGTGGCAGAGAAGGCGCTTGCCTGCGATATGCCTATCTTGAAAGCAATCTTTCTAATCTCAGGGCCTTCCCTTGTTGATAGGATCATTCCCGTATATGGGACAGCCAATCTTAATATGGCGATGATTTTAAGAAAATCATCGTCAGATACAGGGTATTTGCAATTGTACGTAACCGTTGGTGCTGGCCTGAATCGTGGTACAGATATCGTATGTGGTCCAACGCAGTACTTTTCGTCAAGATATTGCGCATGCGATACAAGCGCTAATACTTCAAAGCGCCAATCATATAGGCCGAAGAGCACACCTATCCCCAGATCGTCCAGCCCTGCCTCAAATGCTCTGTCGTGTGCTGTGATCTGCCTGTCGTAATCCGCCTTTGGGCCGCAATGTAATTTCTCATAAGTCTGGTGATGGTATGTCTCTTGAAAAAGCTGATAGGTGCCGATGCGGGCTTGTTTCAATCTGCGATAATTATCAACGGTTGTGGCCGCTATGTTGACATTCACCCTCCGGATATCGCCCTTTTCACCTTTTACCGAATATATCTTATCTATAATGCTTACCACATAGTTTATATCACTGTTAACCAGATCCTCTCCGGATTCAAGGAGGAGACGTTTATGCCCGATATCTATCAAGAATTTCGTCTGTTCTTCTACCTCTTTAAGCGTCAGCCTTTTACGCCTTAACTGTTTATTTCGCGTATGAAAATTGCAATATTCACAGTCATTGACACAAAAGTCCGAAATATATAACGGCGCGAATAACACAAGCCGCTCTCCATAAATCTCGTTTTTAATCTCTGAGGCAACCTTGAATAACTCTTCCAGAAGTTCGGCCTCTTCAAGGTTGGCAAGGTATCCTATCTCTTCTAGATCGAGGCCGTTCCTCTGCCTGGCTTTCGTGAGAATTTCTAGCACAGTCTTGGCAGATGGTATTTTCGTCTTATTTAAGATGGTATCGATTTTTTCTTTGTTGATTATATTATATTCCATAACCACTTATGATTTGGGCAGCGTGACGCTGAACGTGCTGCCCTCACGTTCTTT
>JAHFGO010000102.1 GCA_023247385.1 Candidatus Omnitrophota bacterium
TCGGCCCATCCGGCGCAATGTCAGGCCCGTAGACAACCTTATATTTAAGCTCTGTAAGGATATCTAAGACGACTTGCTCGACTTCGGATTCGGTGATAATTCTTACCATGGATTATCCTTACGAGAAGAAATTATTTATTTCCAAGAGATTTAAATTGGATATAAAGGCGGGCGAGGCGATTGGTAAAGATATATTCTCCGTATTCTTCTCCTGATTTTAATAGGCCGAGTTTTTTCATCCGCTGAAGAAAATTGTGAAACTTTTTTCTTTCGGACTCAGAAAGACCTTTTTCAATATCGCCTTTTTTGAACGATAAGTCAAATTTTTCTTTCGCTAATTTCGCAAGTATCGATCGGTAATCGCTGCTGTGAAGAGCGTTGTAAATTTGTTGATCAACAAATTTTTTGCCAATTTCTTCCGCGGCTTCGATTATTCCTGCGGTAGCGTCATTCTTATCAACTATCGCATCATTATTTAACCAAAAGGTGCTATCTCCAACTATGTGCATTAACTTTGGAAATCCGGCTGAGTATCTACATAATAAAGTCATCGCATCATCCGCTACGTTCATATTAACAGAATTAAATGTCTTTGTGAAAAATTCTTTCATCTCCGTTTCATTCATTGGATTTATTTCAACTACGTCAAATATACGCTCAATGGGCTGATGATTATCTATCATTTGTTTTCTTCTCTCTTCAACGCCGCAAAGCATTAATAATAGCGGCAACGGGCTTTTGCTTACTGCATTTTCATCAACCAGACCTTTTATAAAATGGGAAAACTGTTTGTTTTCGGTAATACCATTAATCTCGTCAAGAATCAACATAATACCCTTTACATTATCATCTTTGAGACGTTCGAGCAACTCTTTCAAAAAAGGCAAATACCCCTGAGACAAATTCAGAGCATCTGCCTTAATAGCATCGAAATTAATGCTTACTCCAAAAAGGGACTGTTGACCGATATATTTTGCCAGGAAATTACGGATTTTTTCTAATTTCGTTTCTTCGTAAATCTGCTGTTTAATCACCGCCTCAACAGTCTTGGTTGCTACATCGCCTAATGTTTCGGCTCCCCCCAGAAAAACATGTATACCCAAGATATGATTATTTCTCTCCGCATAATATCGGAGGAAACTCGCAAGTGAGCTTTTCCCTATGCCATATTCTCCAGAAAAAAATACTGCTTGTGGTTTACCCATCTCAACCTGTTTTATGGTTCTTATTATTCGTGTAATTTCAGTCAGACGCCCGATAAATAAATCTACCGGAACAGGTTGCCCTGGATAGAATGGACTTTTGCCCTTATTAAGATTATCCATAATTATACCTCCATATTTGTAAATCAATATTATTATACCAAAAAACAATCACTTTATTACATATTTTTTAGCCTCATTTTTCCCGACATCAGCCGTGGCAAAAGGGAATCGCGAATCTCAATCAATAAACGATTCTCTATTTCATTTTTGCGGATCATTGCTTCAACTGGTTTAATTACCACATCGAATTGCTCCATAACTGCATCGGACGGAATAATTAAACCGACTTTTTGAAATTCTGTTTTATTCAAACAGCCAAATACTGTTCCTTCTGAGTTAAATCGATCCCATAAATCTTGTCTTGTTGATAAGAAGTAAAATAAAAATCCGTTCGAATATTGTTTCATTCTTAAAGCCGCAACTCCGCGGCCAATCGCGCATCGCTCTAGTGTAATATTAAGCGCTCCTACGGGAGCTCGAACGCTGATAAGAACATCGCCAGCCTCAGCTATTCGTGTCGGATCCGTACAATAAACTCTCGGCGTTGGGAAGCGAAATCCGAAATCACGATTTCCCTGGTAAAAAACAACGCCGGTCCCCGATTCGTTGTAAGTTTTTCCGGGAGGAGATTGACCCATAACTATGTCACAAACATCTATTAGTATTCCTTCTTTCCACTCACCAGGTAATCCATTAACAATCTTCGTTTTTTCATACCCCGGAAACTCAAAATCCACAAACCATCGTTTGAACAAAGCCTGAGCAATTGCCTCAAGCGTTTTGTTCATCTGGTGATTGAGTTCGATCTTCTCGTCAAGGTCAGAGAGAATCTTTGCAATAGCATGCTGTTCTGGAAGAAAAGGTAGTAAAGCAGTTATTTCATAAACATTATCTCTATTTAAACCAGGAACGGCACTATGACTATTCATCTGATTTAATCCTAGAGTTCTCAAGAAGTAATACCAAAATACTATATCGTCATCACCCTTGATTTTGACATAATAGGTTGTATCTATTGGCCAGAAATCAGTATCTGAGAATACAACTTGCCCAACCGTCCCTTTTCTGCCAATAATTATCCCGGGCCCTTTGACCAGTGCTTTGTCATGGAAACCAGTTATTCCATTTGAACCAAAAACAGGAATAGCTCCATTTTTTCTTTCTCGTTCTGGGAGACCATCACCATAGACCAATTCAACGCGATCTCCAACTCGACATTCCTGCCACTCTCTGGAGGCATCATCAATTTTTGTTTGTTTGAATTTATTTCTGTTTTTCATCTCTATCTCTAAAAGGATTTGTGTTCGCCTTTCTACCTCGCGCACGCAAGAGAGCCGTATCCAGCAAATCAGCTTTTTCTTTATTTGATAAGTCAGTATATGTATCAACCATCTTTATTAGAAAGTCGCCGCCCCCAGTGTGTGCATATTTTTCCATACATTGGTCTATTCTCTTTTCTTCCAGCAGTTTCCTATTTACCATATCATAGCTGTTTGTCTTATCTGCGAATTTTTCAATTATTTTTCTATACTCCTTCTCGGTATTTAAAAATTCTTCTCGTTGATTGCAGAGACTTTTCAAGTAATATGTACGCGTTATTAACCAGGAAGCCAATATTCCAAACGCTGTTCCAATTACTGTTAAAACATTTTCCATTTAATAGGTCCTTAAAGTAGTTTTTCTTATTATCTATCCATCCTTGTTTGTATAACACCCTTGACTCATAATTTCAAATTTTGAAGATAGCCACCGTTATGTTTTTGATTTAAATATTGATTTAGAATAGATTTAATTCAACTTACGGTTCTCCGATGATAGTTAGAAACCGACTTTTGATCCAGCATCAAAATGAATTTACTTTAATTGCCAAATCGGCTCTGTTAAGAATTTTCATAAAACAGTTGACTTTTGCCATGGCATCGTGTATAGTTGTGAATGAGCGGTAAGACCGCTGTAGGTTGTTCTAGGTGTTCCCTTCCGTATGGTTGGCTATAGCCTAGACATTACAAGCCTGCAGGGCGCGCTCATTTTTATTTTACGGCAAATACAGCTCCTCATATCTGACCTTATCTTGTCTAAATATCTCAAGCCACTCGGTGTCTTTTTTCTCATATTTTCTAAAAACACCCCAACAGAATATATCCGCTGCCTGTAGTCCAGCGCTCTCATGCGATAGATAATGATATATGTCGAGCGGAACCTTGGGATCCAGCCGACCTTTTAGGGCCCTCATGATATAGGAATTAAATTCCTCAATTTCTGGCTTGGATTTGCTTTTATCGACTATCAGATGTACCCTCGTAACGGCCTTTTCAAACGGTATCTGATCCATAACAAGTCGCGCAATGTAGTTGTAAACACGCTCTTTGTCTTTGGACAGTTTTTCATAGAGACGCCTCTTGTTTAAAGTAAGCGCATAAACACCAAATTTAATATTTTTACACTTCTCATAGAAATACTTTTTTACTTCCAGAGATGTTTTCGAGCCTTTGAGCTCGGCCGTATTATTGTTCTTTTTATGGAGCTTACGACTTATTGTATTCCTCACGCAATTGATGATGGCGCGGTTTTTGTCTATCCCGCTAATTGCAAAAATTGTGATAGTAAAAAATTTGGATGGTTTTTTATTTACAAAATCAAACCCCAAATCACCGCTTTCATCTAAGTATAAAAACCACATTGTATTGTCCTCTTTGCGAATTTATGCTAACTATATCTCAAATCCCAGTCCTTTTAGATTCTTTTTGATCTCACTTTCAAGTTTATCTGACTGATTGAACTGCTCTGAAAGCTCGCTGGTGAGGCGCCTCATCTTATCCTCGAATACCTCGTCGTCTTCCTCAACCTCAGCAGTTCCGACGTAACGGCCCGGGGTAAGGATATGGCCGTGTTTCTGAATCTCTGACAGTTTTGCTGATTTGCAGAATCCGGCAACGTCCTTGTATTTACTACCTTTTACGCGCCAAGTATGATAAAGGCCGGCGATTTTGATAATTTCATCATCGCTTAATTCACGATGCCGGCGATCGATCATAACGCCCATATTTCGGGCGTCTATAAAGAGAACTTCGCCACGCCTGTCTCTGAATCTATGATTTTTCTTATCGCGGGCTATAAACCAAAGACATGCCGGGATCATGGTGTTATAAAAAAGCTGCGATGGGAGAGCTACCATACAGTCTACGATGTCGGATTCGATAATACTCTTACGGATTTCGCCTTCACCCGACGTATTCGACGACATAGAGCCATTGGCTAAGACGAAACCAGCGAGTCCTGTAGGTGAAAGATGATGGATGAAGTGTTGCACCCATGCGAAGTTAGCGTTTCCAACCGGCGGTGTTCCATATTTCCAACGAATATCCTCTCGTAAAAGCTCGCCTTTCCAGTCACTATCGTTAAATGGAGGATTAGCAATGACAAAGTCGGCCTTAAGGTCCTTGTGGACGTCGTTTAAGAAACTACCTTCATTATTCCATGCGATATTTGCGTCTATCCCGCGAATAGCAAGGTTCATTTTACAAAGACGCCATGTAGTCTGGTTAGATTCTTGCCCATAAACAGCAATATCGCCAATCCGGCCACCATGAATCTGCACAAATTTTTCACCCTGGACGAACATCCCGCCCGATCCGCAACACGGATCGAATACCCGGCCCTTATACGGCTCGAGCATTTCTACAAGTAAGCGCACGATACTACGCGGAGTATAGAATTGACCGCCTTTCTTACCTTCCGCATCGGCAAACTGGCCTAAGAAATACTCATATACACGACCCAAAATATCCTTGCTGCGATTTTCTTTGTCACCAAGGCCGATAGTGCCTATAAGATCGATAAGCTCGCCGAGACGCTGTTTGTCCAGAGCTGGCCGGGCGTAGTTTTTAGGAAGAACGCCTTTTAGAGTAGAATTATCCTTCTCGATTTCGTCCATCGCATCGTCGATAAGTTTTCCTATCGTGGGCTGTTTCGCATTCTTTTGCAGATAGTCCCAGCGGGCCTTTTTAGGGACATAGAAGACGTTCTCGGCTCTGTATTCGTCCGGATCCTCGGCATCCGCGCCTTTGGTGTTGGATAATTTCTGATAAAGCTCGCTAAAGGCGTCTGATATATATTTAAGAAAGATAAGCCCAAGAACAACGTGTTTATATTCAGCAGCATCCATGTTGTTGCGCATCTTATCCGCTGCCTGCCAGAGCTTTGATGTGAAAGTTAAGTCGCCATTACAATTACGAGTGTTTATCACGTCCCGCCCTTTCTTTCAGAAGCTTCTCAATATGATACTGCTGTATCTTTCTCGGCTTATATTTACCGGTCAGCCAGCGATTAACTGTAGCAAATGCAACGCCTAGCTCTTTTGCAAGCTGTTCCTGAGTAATCTTATGCTCAAGACGATATTTTTCGAGGTCTTGTATGAGGGTCATAATATAACACTTTATAACACTATTGGGGGTAAGTCAAGTAGAATATGGGGTGGGCTACGCAAATTTCTTGCTCCAGTGGTAATCTGATATTTTAATCCTAATAGACCTGTCTCCACTTCGTTTAAGCCGCGCAATCCAAGCCTTAGGGATCCATGTTTTTCGGCCGTCAAATATGATTAATATGGCTTTTGGAGTTTCCGTGACATAAATGATGTCCATCCATATATATGTTCTAGGATACAAGATGCGTCTTATTAGGCCCCATGTCCTAATCACAAAGCCCCCTGTTCTTTAAAAAGGCCCTGTCTTGTTCGGATATACCCTTAAATATTTCAAAACCTATTTTATTCTTTAATCTTTCTTTACTTGTATTATAGGTGTCGCGATTTTTGATACTCCTGCGCGCTTGAACCTTGCGGGGCTGAGTATCAAATTTTGATACTCTCAAGACCGGCAATAAGATTGATCCGAGCATGGTATATTCGGTCTGGGTTCTGCCTATTCCGCTTTTAAACTTCAACAGACCCTTCTCCTGAAGATCC
>JAHFGO010000029.1 GCA_023247385.1 Candidatus Omnitrophota bacterium
TTGAAATTTAAAATTCAAAATTATTGCGTCCTTCGGACCTAAATTTTGAATTTTAAATTTCAATTTTGCATTTTTCATTTTAAACTTTTAATTTCTCTCAATAGCTCTTTAACTGCATTTTTTGTTAAAACTTTTTTAAGAATTTTGCCATTTTTAAATATCATTCCTGAATTCTTCCCGAAAGCTATCCCTAAATCTGCTCCCATAGCCTCGCCGGGTCCGTTTACCTCACATCCCATCAAGGCAATGGTAAGAGGTTTTTCTACAGACAACTTACGACTGACAACTGACAACTTATTCTCAATCTCCCTCACCATCTTCACAAGATCAGCCTGACAACGTCCGCAAGTGGGGCAGGCGATGATATTTGGACCAAAATTCCTAACACCTAAAGAGCTTAATATTCTTTTCCCCGCAGCAACTTCATCGACAGGATCCGATGCTAATGATACTCTTATTGTATCTCCTATACCGTCTAAGAGAAGAGCGCCTATTCCGATGGAAGACTTGACTATACCCTGATCATATGTGCCTGAAGCTGTGACGCCAAGATGCAAGGGATAATCGCAAAGCTTTGCTATTTTTCGGTAAGCCTCCACCGTAGAGAGAACGTCAGAGGTCTTTATTGATATGATTATATCATGAAAGTTCATCTCTTCAAATATTTTGATGTAGTTCATTGTGGAATCTATCAGTCCTGTTAATAGAGTTGACCCTGAATTCGCACCTATCCTTATAGGGATACGTCTTTGCCTAGCAGATTTTATTATTGCTGCAGTCTCTTCTTTCTTTTTAATATTGCCTGGATTCAAGCGAATCTTATCCGCCCCATTTTCTATCGCCTTTAATGCCAAACGATAATCGAAATGGATATCGCAGACAAGCGGGATTTTTATTTTCTTCTTTATTGATTTTACTGCATCCGCATCTTCAAAATTTTTAATCGCAACCCTTATAATTTCACAACCGCAATTCTCAAGTTTTTTTATTTGCGATACGACCCTCTTGATATCCGATGTCTGGACCTTTGTCATAGATTGGATGACTATAGGGGCATCGCCACCAACTTTAATATTGCCGACCTTTATCTGTCGACTCTTCCTTCGTTTTATCATCTCTTAAAAAGCCTCATAACTTTCTCCGCGATTCCGAACTTCGTGACATCGCTATAGAATATAAATAGGGTGAGCATTATCAGGAAACTTATACCTATATTCGTGATGCGCTCTTGCATCTTTATTGAAAGAGGCCTGCCCCTTATCTTTTCAACAGCCAAAAATATTATATGGCCTCCATCCAGCACAGGAAAAGGGAGCATATTGAATATGGCCAAAGATGCGCTCAATATGCCCATGAGGTGAAATATGTATATTAAACCAAGCTTAGCTGCCTGACCTGTTACAACGAATATGCCTATCGGGCCTGTCATGGATTCCTTTAAGGACAATCTGCCTATCAAGATCGACCATAAGGCTTTGTATGTAACTAATGTTAGCTGTGCCAATTTCTTAAAACCCATATACAGTGATATCAAAGGGCCATATCTTACTTTTTCTATTTTTTGTGAAGGGGCGATCCCTATTAATGCTATATGAGTCTCTTTGCCAAATATATCTTTGACCTGCCGTACGACCGGAACGATCTCTTTCTCGAATATTTCACCATCCCTCTCTATGGAAAGTTTCATCGGGCCCTGAATATGTTTATGTATCGCCTCTGTCACGTTCTCCCAGTATTTCACGCTTTTACCATCTACGGCCAATATCTTGTCTCCAACTATTATTCCTTGGACCTCGGCCGGATAGCCTTTTAAGAGGCTGCCTACATCTGTGGTAAGCGTAGGGCTTCCGAACATGAATATTATAGAGAATATAAGAAATGCTAATATGTAGTTCAATAATGGGCCTGCAAAAATAATCTTGAATCGCTCAATTATGCCTCGTGAGAGGAATTCCCACTTCTCTCCATTAAGTGCTTCTCCCGGCTCGTCGCCTGCCATTTTAACATAGCCGCCTAAAGGTATTGAAGAGACCAGATACTCTGTCTCGCCTCGTTTGATTGAAAATATCTTTGGCCCGAAGCCAAAGGAGAACTTCTCGACGCGCACCCCCAGCCTTTTTGCTACAATGAAATGACCAAATTCGTGAACCATCACTAGAACGCTCAATACCGCCAAGAAATATATTAGTGCTGACAAATCGCCCTCGTCTCATCCTTTGCCCACTCTTCTGCCTCAATGATGTCATCTATGGTAGGATTTTTTCCATTCATTATATTCCTATGCCGCCGTAAAACTTTCGCTATTATTTTTGATATATCAGAGAATCGGATCTTGCCGTCGAGATAGCCCTTAACGGCTTCCTCATCTGCGGCGCAGAGGACACCAGGTGCGGTCCCTCCGGCACTAGATGCTTGCCGCGCCAATTCTAGGCAAGGAAACTTCTTAAAATCCGGTTTTAAAAAAGACAATGCGCGTATTTTAGAAAAATCTATTCTTTTAGCAGTATTCCTTGACCGATCTGGATATGTGAGTGCGTATTGAATCGGAATGCGCATATCGGGAATCCCGAGTTGCGCAAAGATAGTCCCGTCCACCAATTCCACCATGGAGTGGATAATCGCTTCTGGATGTATCAGAACTTCGATAGCATCTTCACCAATGTCGAAAAGATACTTTGCCTCTATCATCTCTAATCCTTTGTTCATCATCGTCGCAGAATCGACCGATATCTTCTTGCCCATCTTCCATTTTGGATGGCTTAAGACGAAATTTCTGGATAGATTATCAAATTTGTATTCGTTTATATTCAGGAGCGGCCCGCCGCTTCCAGTCAGATATACCTTAGATAAAAAGCTTCTTTTCCCATCGAGGCATTGGAATATTGCGCTGTGTTCGCTGTCGATAGGTATTATCTGGACTTTATTCTTTTTGGCCTCGCTCATAATAATTGAACCTGCGCTGACCAACGATTCTTTATTCGCGAGCGCTATCCTTTTTTTATTTTTTATCGCGTCAATTAATGGAATAAGGCACGAGCTTCCGCTGATAGCAAATACTACCAAATCAACGTCGCCTCGCGAAATGATCGCCCTTAAACCGTCTACGCCAGATACTATCTTCGTGCGAGATGGAAGCGCATGCTTTATTTGCTTAATTAAGGCACCACTTCCCACAGAGACAATCTTTGGCTGAAAATGACGAGCTTGTCGGGATAGAAGTTTTATGTTTGAATCTGCGGATAGGCCTATTATATCAAAACTAGATTTGAGTCTCGAAATCACGTCTAAAGTATTTAGGCCGATTGAACCTGTCGAGCCTAGCACAGCTATTCTCTTCATAACTTCATCAAAACCCTTATGTAGAAATAGAATATAGGCGTAGTAAATAGAAGGCTGTCGATGAGATCCAGCATGCCTCCGAAGCCGGAGAGGTTAGCCCCTGAATCCTTTACACCGCAGTCTCTCTTTAAAAGAGACTCCGCCAGATCGCCCACCTGTGCCAAAACGCCAAGGAGAAAACCCAAAGCAATAAGATGCCCGTAAGGAAATTTAGGGAGGTAACCTTTGCTCGCGATGGCACTTAACATACTGAATGCAAGGCCTCCGATCGTCCCTTCCACAGTCTTGTGCGGGCTAATCCTAGGGATGAGGCTGTGCTTACCAAAATAGTTTCCGATTAAGTATGCACCTATGTCACCCATCTTCGTAACCAGTATCAAAAATGCTACAAGAAGCGCGCCGTCCGGCAAAAATTTCAACTTAACGAAGAAAGAGAAGAACCACGCAATATATAATAAGCCAAATAGAGTCACCGCGATGCTGGCCAGCGCCTGTGAACCATCGCGTCTCGTGAATTGCCGCACAAATATGAAAAGGCATGCTATGACGATAAAGAATGGCTCGAGGGTGAAATATCCTTCATTGCCCATCTGAAAATATATTATCACTGGGACACACATCCCGATGATTATCCCGAAATACTTATAAACAAAAATATTCTTCTTTTCTACAAGGCTAAAGAATTCGAACAGGGCTATCCCTATCATGCCGGATGCAAGTAGTGAGAACATCCAGTTTGGAAAGTAAAACGTAATGAGCGCCGCCAGCGTCACTATTAAAATGCTGGTTACGATCCTTCTTGTGAGCGTGAGATCATCCGCCAAATCTTCTCTTCCTCTTTTGATACTCAGAAACAGCTTTTTCGAAATCGCTTTTTTTAAAATCAGGCCATAATTTTTTTGTCACATAAAGTTCAGTGTAGGCCATCTGCCATAATAGAAAATTCGATACCCTGAATTCTCCAGAGGTCCGTATCAGAAGGTCTGGGTCGGGCAGATTATTGGTATATAAATATTCATGGAATTTATCCTCAGTTATATCTTCAATCGCTATTGCGCCCTTTTTAACGTCATTGGATATTTTGCGGACAGCATTGATAATCTCAAGCCTTCCTCCGTAATTGAGGGCGAGGTTCAGAACAAGTCCCGTATTATTTTTGGTTGACTCTACTATTTCTTTTACTTTTATACTAATCGATTCTGGCAGAGCTTCTATGTTTCCTATCACAGAAAATTTTATACTATTTTCATTAAACTTATTTTCGGCCTTGTTCAGATATTCTCCCAAAAGATTAAAGAGTGAGTCTATCTCCCTTTTTGGCCGCTTCCAGTTTTCAGTCGAAAAGGTGTATAATGTTAATACTTTTATTTTGAGATCTCTAGCCGCCTTAATAGCTTCTTGCGCTGCCTTAACGCCGGCACGATGCCCTGCAATTTTAGGAAGGCCGCGCTCGCGCGCCCACCTGCCGTTCCCATCCATTATTATTGCAACGTGCTGAGGCATATTGCTTTCGTAGCTCATAATATTTTAATGACAAATAACAAACTCCAAATGTCAAATTGTCATCTGTGCTTTGACATTTGACATTAATAACAATGGGGGACTTTTCATCCCCCATCGTTTTTAATATCGTTCCATCGATTAAATTGCTATCTCACTTAACTGCCTCTTGCGATAGCCTGGACTCTTCTGCTGACTTGGCCTCCTCAGACACTTTAGACTGGCTCTCTTCATAAGATTTTTTGGTGACTTCTTTCGGCAGTATTATTATTTCAACTCTGCGGTTTTTGCCTCTGCTTTCTTTGGTCTCGTTCGAAGATATAGGCCTATATTCGCCATAGCCTATCGCGGAGAGCTTCTGGGGCTCTATGCCGCATTCGTCTATGAGGTAATGCAACACTGTCGTCGCACGTGCCGTAGAGAGCTCCCAGTTGGATTTCCAACCGGAGTACTTTATGGGGACATTATCTGTGTGGCCCTCTACGCCTATATTCCTATTTGGCACTGCTTCTTTTATAACAGACGCTATCCTTTTTAACACAGAGTGGGCATTATGTTTTAATTTCGCCTTACCAGAATCAAACAGGATGTCATTGGCCATAGTGATAACCAGCCCCCTGCTAGCAAGTTCCAAAAGCACTTGTTTATCGCCTATCTCTTTCGAGAGCCTCTCTTCGAGCATGCGCTTGGCCTGTTCGAGTTCATCAACCTGAGCGGTTAATTGCTGTATCTTTCTCTCTTGCTCCGGCTTTCCTTTATAAAAATTGAGCGCACAGCCGCTTGTTGTGATCGTAAAAATCGCTATCAAAAATATTGCTAATAATCTCCTCATATTCGATTTCCTCCAAATTTTACGAAGTAAAATTTGTCCCGAGCGTCTTTTGCTTACACATGGACGCAAGGGACATCCTAAAATAAATCTTATCACTCGCCACTCGCAAAGTCAAGGATATTTGCGCCTTAAAATTTTACTGCTCCTTAAACCTAAAACTCGTTATGTTCGCACAAGTACGCAAACAGATGGCCACTTCGGCCAGGGGGCTTCGCCTAATTTTGCTATCAAGGAATGTTTATGTTTCATTTATTCAATATGTTATTACTGCTCTTAATGGTGACTGATTCGCTAATTTACTGTAATGGTATTAAGACGTTAGCAAAATTTAACGGCTCTAACCCTCCCATGGCCTCGTGACCATTCAACAATTATAGTAGTGGGCAGCTACCAGCGGGATGCCCTTGAGGCGGAAAATTTTGTCAACACTGCATTACCCTATTAGCATATTAACGATGTAGACAACGTGAACAAGATAAAACTTAATAATAACACCTAAACTAAACATCCTTGATGACAAAATTCGCCGAAAGGGCTCCCGCTGGTAAAGCTGCCCAAATTTCACTTCATCAGCGTATAGCTTATGATGAACGATGCGAAGACGATCGATACCATCGACATCAGCTTTATCAATATATTAAGACTGGGACCCGATGTGTCCTTAAATGGATCGCCGACAGTATCGCCGACTATGCCGGCTTTATGAGGGGCTGATCCTTTTCCTCCAAAATTGCCTTCCTCTATATATTTCTTCGCATTATCCCATGCCCCACCAGAATTCGCCATCATTATAGCAAGCACAAAACCAGAAACAGTGGCGCCTGTAAGCATGCCTGAGACGCTATCGATCCCCGCCAAAATGCCCATTAGAATTGGTGCAATGATTGCCATAAGGGATGGCAGGATCATCTCTTTTTGAGCTGCTGCAGTAACTATCTTCACACAGCGTGCATAATCCGGCTTCGCCTTCCCATCCATAATGCCTACTATCTCTTTAAACTGCCTCCTCACCTCTACAACTATTGCACCTGCTGCCCTTCCAACTGCTTTCATCGTCATAGAACAGAAGACAAACGGCAGCATGCCTCCGATGAATAGACCAATCAATGTCTTAGGGTTCATCAAGGAGAGATTTATCTTTCCACCCAATATGTAAACTTGATCGCGGTATGCTGCTATTAAAGCTAGCGCTGTCAATGCAGCGCTGCCTATAGCAAACCCTTTGCCTGTTGCAGCCGTCGTATTCCCAAGAGCATCCAGCGCATCTGTTCTATGCCGTACCTCTTTTGGCTGATGAGTCATCTCGGCATTTCCACCAGCATTATCGGCCACAGGACCATATGCATCGGTTGCAAGAGTTATGCCCAATGTGGACAGCATTCCTACTGCCGAAATCGCAACACCATAAAGTCCCATATTAGGGTCTCCTGCGCCTCCGGATAGGTAGTAACTCGCCAGAATAGCTATAGCCACAACTATAACAGGTAGCGACGTCGACAGCATTCCAACCGCGATGCCGCTTATTATTACTGTCGCAGGGCCTGTAAGTGATGCTTCAGCGATAGACTTTGTTGGCTTGTATTTACTCGATGTAAAAAATTCCGTCGAGAATCCGATCAACACCCCTGCTGTCAATCCGGACAGGACTGCATAATATACGCCGATATAATTTAACCCGAGATTATATTCAACTACAAAAAATGATACTATAGCGACAATAATGGAACTCGAAATTACGCCTCGCCTCAAAGCTGTGAGGAGTGCTCCCTGTTCAGCTTTCTCCTGCGTCCTTACAAAGAATGTCCCTATTATAGAAGAGACAACTCCCACAGCGGCCATCACCATTGGTATAGTTATGGATTTTAAGCTTAAACCTAATTTGCCGAATGCCGCAACGCCGAGCGCCATTGTGGCAACTATTGAACCTACATATGACTCGTATAAATCTGCGCCCATGCCCGCGACGTCGCCTACATTATCACCGACATTATCTGCTATAACAGCTGGATTTCGCGGGTCGTCTTCTGGAATGCCGGCTTCAACCTTTCCGACGAGGTCTGCGCCGACGTCTGCTGCTTTCGTAAATATACCGCCGCCGACTCTTGCAAAGAGGGCCTGGGAACTGGCGCCCATGCCAAAACAGAGCATCGTCGAAGTTATCGCACTGATTTTATCCATACCGTGCGGAATATGATGACTGGAATAATACCAATTTAATAGATAATACCATACGGACAAGTCCAAAAGGCCTAATCCAACCACCACAAGCCCCATAACTGCACCGGAAGAGAAAGCGATCTGAAGTGCTGAATTAAGGCTATTCTTAGCAGCGTTCGTTGTGCGGGCGCTGGACTTTGTTGCGATAGTCATACCTATGTAGCCGGATAGGCCTGAGAAGAAACCGCCTGTCAAAAATGCAAATGTCACGAATATGGGAAGATGGCCGTTTAATGCAAGGACCATTAAAACAATAAACATCACTCCAAAAAAGATGGCAACGCCAGCATATTGCCTCCTCAGGTATGCGTGCGCACCCTCCCTGACAGCATCGGCTATTCTGACCATATCCTCGGTTCCTTCGCTTTTTCTTAATATCTTGGCCGCAAGATACACAGCAAACAAAAGTGCCAGAATGGAACCGAACGGCGCTAATATCAAAAGATCGAACTGCATTTTTTTAGGCTCCCTTCGAAAATGTCTGCCGCCTATCAGAACCTACAGAAACGAGTACAATTTTTGTCTTTAGTAAGACCTGGATTCTCTTTAAATAATTTTTCGCGTTCGACGGGAGTTTTAGATAAGATGTGATCTTCGTTGTATCCTTTTTCCAACCAGGCAATTCCTCATAAATTGGCTCGCATCCAGTCAATACCTTGACGTCGGATGAAAAACCGTTATAGACCTTGCCTTCGAATCTATATGCCGTACATATCTTGAGAGAATCCAGGTCATCGAGCACATCTAATTTTGTAACGACGATTTCATCTATTCCGTTAATCATTATTGAATGCTTCACTATCAGGCTATCGAACCAACCGCATCTGCGAGGCCTTCCGGTAGTGGCACCAAATTCTTTGCCCTTTTGTCTTATTCTGCCCATCAAATCTTTTGTGAATTCCGTGGGAAACGGCCCTTCCCCGACTCTCGTAGTATATGCTTTGACCACACCTATAACCTTATCTATCTTGGTAGGCCCGACGCCAGTGCCTGTCGATGCGCCTCCGGCTGTCGAGTTCGATGATGTAACGAATGGATATGTTCCGTGGTCAACATCGAGTAGCGTTCCTTGAGCGCCTTCGAACAAGATGCGTTTCTTTTTTCTGATAGCGTCGTTCAATGTAGCAGCTGTATCACAGACATATTTTTTTATACACTTTGCATAGTTCAAATATTCTCTATAAATGGTTTCGAAGTCAAAGGCCTCTTGCATATATATTTTAGTAAGAATGGCGTTCTTCTCTTCCAGATTGTTATGTAGTTTCTCTTTAAGGGTCGCCTCATCCAGCAGATCGATAACTCGTATGCCTAATCTTGCCACTTTGTCCGCATAGCAAGGCCCTATTCCTTTTTTTGTCGTCCCTATTTTTCCCTTCTTCTCTTCTTTAATTTCATCTAATCTTTTATGATATGGAAATATTACATGGGCCTCTTCACTGACTAGAAGCCTTCCATCGATTTCTATGCCCTTCTTCTCCAAAGTCTCTATCTCGTCTAAAAGCGCTTTTGGGTCTATCACTACGCCGTTGCCTATAACGCAAATCTTTCCTTTATGTAATATCCCGGATGGCACGAGATGCAGGATAAATTCGTCTTCGCCTATTACTACTGTATGGCCTGCATTATTGCCGCCTTGATATCTGACGATAAAATCTACTTTCGGGGCAAATAGGTCTATTACCTTCCCCTTGCCTTCATCTCCCCATTGCGCGCCTACGATAACTATATTTGTCATAATAGATTTTTATCTCCTTGGTGGGGTAGGAGGCGGTGGCGGTGCCTTCGGGATTTGTTGTGCAGTCGGTGGTGTTGGTGGGGCCTGTTGGGGATGAGCGCTTACAGTTGAAATCCGCGAAGCCTGTTGCGCAATAACAGCTGCCCTCTGAGCCTGTTGTATGCTCTCCAGCTGCTTATTTAACCTCTCGGTCCTAATCTGGGTTCGGATTTGATTTACTCTTATGCGAAGCTTTCGCAATTTCTCTTTATCTAAATCTTCTAACTTCACGCCGCTAAAAGTATAATATTCTTTTCCTCCTTCGTCCTTCAGCTCTTTTAGTTCTGGAATATAATTAAGCACAGCCTTTTCCGAATCAAGCGCATGCTTTAACTTTTCTAAAATTTCCTCTCTAGACATCTCTTTGGCGGCTTTTGCTTTTTCTTCACTAAAAGATGGGCCTGCAAAAAATAGACTTGCAATCATCCAGATAATAACAAATAGCTTCGTTTTCATTAGCATCTCTCTTGGTTCTACGGTGCCATTGTAAAAATTTTTCGCGCGGTGTCAGGATATTTCGCTATAAATAGCAGTTCATCTTCGGTGAGCGGCTGTTGAGTATGTACGTTTGCATATCTTACGAGCTCCAATATCTTAGTCGCTTCTTTTTCATTTTTAAACTTGACCTCTAACTTATCATAGACGTTTCTGAAGCCTTTTATGCCGCTGTACTCACCTGCAGTGATCTGCCTGCCAGTATCGATGATCTCCGGCCCGCCTCTTCCCAATTCTTCAAAATCATATAGTTCGTAGTTCCGCCTATCTTTCAAGGCGCCATCAGCATGTATGCCGGATTCGTGCGCGAAGGCATTTGCACCGACGCCCGGCTGATTTATAGGTATCGGAACACCGAAAGCATAAGATGCGTATTTCGTGATCTTCCAGGCGTGTGAAAGTTTCACGCGTTCATCCAGTATATATCTTCCCTGGAATCCGCTTGAATATTTTACAGCTAAGATAACGCTGACGAGATCAGCATTTCCAGCCCGTTCGCCCATGC
The DNA here is from genome assembly GCA_023247385.1 of Candidatus Omnitrophota bacterium. Lineage (GTDB taxonomy): Bacteria > Omnitrophota > Gorgyraeia > 2-01-FULL-45-10 > 2-01-FULL-45-10 > JAHFGO01. The sequence continues at coordinate 10,663 of JAHFGO010000029.1, forward strand.
CGTTTACAGTTGTATTTATATACGCATCTACACCGGCGTCTATAGCTGCCTTTGCACCAGCTACAGAACAAGCCACAACCATGCCGAGGTCGTTGTGGCAATGCAGTTCCACTGGAAGCTTCACCTCTTCTGCTAAGATCTTTACCCGCTCATAAATCGTAAACGGATCATCATATCCGAGCGTGTCACAATACCTTATTCTGTCAGCCCCTGCCTTCTTTGCCGCCCTGGAAAATTTTATCAGAAAATCGAGGTGTGTCCTTGAGGCATCCTCAGCGTTGACACCCAAAATTTTAATGCCTAACTTTCGTGCCGTATGAACAGCCTCGACCATCTCTTTTACTACATCTTCTTTTGTATACTTGCCTTGAAATTTCCCTCTTATCATCTGATCAGACGTAGAGATAGAAAGGTTCAAATTCTCAGACCTCGTCATCTTACATGCCTTTTCGACATCGTCTTTTATGGCCCTGACCCAGCCGCTCAGTATTATGGGTTTCAATATGTCCATTTTTGCGAGCTCCAGATTAGCATTTAGATAATTTGTTTCATGCCGAGTCACTGGAAATCCGAATTCAGACTGGTATACGCCCATCTCATTAAGATAGATATTTATCATTGTCTTCTGCAGTTTTGCCAATCCCAGCCTTGAGGTCTGCACGCCATCTCTATTTGTGACATCCACTATGTAAATCTTGTTCTGTTTCTTCATAAGCGATCCTTTTCTATCTTACAGCTTGACTAGCTTCACTTCCTGCACATTTTTTGCGCTTCTGATCTCATCCAAGACCTTCTTCGATACATCACTGTCCACGTTCCAGACGCTGACGGCCCTGCCGCCCTTCTCTTCTCGGCCGAACGATACGCTTGCAACGTTTATATTGTTCTTCCCGAAGATGGTGCCTATCTGTCCTATTATTCCAGGCACATCTTTATTAAATACTACAAGCATATTGCCTTCTGGAACACAGTCAACATAAAATTCGTTTATCTTCACTATCCTCGGGTCGACTTTTGTGAATAGGGTTCCGCATATGGAGCTTTTTTGCTTGTCGGTCTGGACTTCGACCGCTATGAGGCTTGCGAAGTCCTGTATCTCAGCTGTTTTAGATTCGATGATGCTGATGCCGCGCTCTTTTGCAATGACAAGGGAATTTACATAGTTCACTGTCTCCTGCAAGATCGGCGTAAGCATACCTTTCATGATCGAGACTGTGAAGGGAGCGAGATCATATTTAAGAATATCACCAACATACCTTATCCTTACCTTATTTAGATGGCTGTCTACCAGCTGGGCCTGCATGGCGCCGATATTTTCAGCAAGTTTCAGATATGGTTCTATCACCTTGTATATCTCAGGCTCGACGCATGGCACATTGACTGCATTCCTTACGCCGCGGCCTAAGAGGTAATCGCGAACAGTATTGGCGATGTCTATAGCGACATTCACCTGTGCCTCTTCTGTGGAAGCGCCAAGGTGCGGTGTCAGTACTATCTTATCGAGTTTTAAGAGTCTTGGGTTCTTCGGTGGCTCATTTTCATAGACATCGAGTGCCGCGCCTGCAACGTGTCCGGCTTCTATAGCTTTCACTAGCGCTTCTTCATCTATTATGCCGCCTCTAGCACAATTGATAACCCTTACAGCCTTCTTCATAATAGCAAATTCTTTTTCAGAAATTATATGCTTTGTATCGTCGGTAAGCGGAGTGTGCACTGTAATATAATCAGATTCTTTAAGCAATGTCTTTAAACCCACTGGCTCTATCCCAAGCTCTTTTGTCTTTTCAGCTGATAGATATGGATCATAGGCCAACACCTTCATCTCAAAGCTTAAGGCCCGCTTTGCAACCTCAGTTCCTATTCTTCCAAGGCCTATTATACCAAGGGTTTTGCCGTAGAGCTCTACGCCCATAAATTTCTTTCGTTCCCACTCACCCTTTTTAGTCGAAAAGTCGGCCTGCGGAATATTCCTCGAAAGCGCTAAGATCATAGAAAAGGTATGCTCTGCCGTAGATATTGTATTACCACCAGGGGTGTTTACAACGATTATTCCTTTTTTCGAAGCAGCGTCAACATCCACATTATCCAACCCAACGCCGGCTCTGCCGATTATCTTTAATTTATCGGCGAAGGATAGCACATCCTTTGTCACTTTCGTCCCGCTTCTGACTACAAGGGCGTCATAATCCTTAATCGCTTTCTTTAATTCTTCCGGCGTAAACTTGGTATTGACGTCTACTTTAAACTCTTTCTCCTTTTCTAAGATATCTATCGCCTCTTTAGAGAGTGAATCGCTGATCAATACTCTAAACGTCATCTTTAGCCTCCGAATTTTGCTGTGCAAAATTCGTCCCGAGTGTCCTTTGCTTACGCACGGACACGAGGGACTACTTCAATAATACCTTCTCCGCTGCCTCTTGACCGCTGCCAGCCTTAAATCCGTAATCTAATTTTATAAGCGCCTGCTCCAGTGCCTTTATCGATTCTATCGTATATTCCTCGTTTATTCCTCCCATATGCGCGCATCTAAATATTTTGCCCTTTAGATGTTCCTGTCCGCCGGCGAATGTGACTCCGAACTCCGTCTTTAGAAGTTTAATGATGTTATCTGCATCTATACTGGCGGGCGCGTTAACGGCTGTTACAGCTGACGACGGCGACTTCGAGAATATACTTAATCCGATTGCCTTCACAGCCTCGCGAAATGCCTTGGCTAATTTCTGATGTTCACCAATTACGTTATCTATTCCATTCTCATTTATCGTCTCTACTGCTTTTTTTAAGCCTATGACCAGCGTTATAGCTGAAGTAAATGGAGTATCGGCATCTATATATGCCTTCTTATACTTTTTGAAATCGAAATAGAATTTGGGAAGCCTTGAGCCTTGAACTGCCTTCCACGCCTTAGGGCTGACAGAACAAAATGCTAAGCCAGGCGGTATCATAAGCCCTTTCTGAGAACCACAAACTGCTATGTCAACACCCCATGCGTCATTTTCAAAATCATCTGCACCAAGTCCGCTTATAACATCTACAACGTATAATGCGTTTGTCCCTTTGACAATTTCCCCGATCGCTTTTATATCGTATACCGTAGCCGTGGATGTTTCGCAGAGCGTAGTATATACGCCTTTTACATCTGGATTTTTCTTCAAGGCCTGGCTTATGGCTTGCGGCTTTGGCGATAGACCCCATTCGATATCAATGGCTATCACTTCCACTCCATAAGCCTTTGCTATCTCGCCAAACCTTTCGCCAAACTTTCCGCCTCTAGTCACTATTATTTTATCGCTGGGAGAAAGAACATTCACGATAGATGCCTCCATGGCACCAGTCCCGCTTGAAGTGAAAGTGAGGATGTCATTGGATGTCTTGAAGATCTTCTTTAGGCCTTCAGTCACGTCTTTAAAGATGGCCTGATACTCTTTAGTCCTGTGATGGATGATCGGTTTCGCCATCTCATGTCTAATATTTTCTGGAACCGGCGTTGGCCCTGGCGTCATCAGGTAATTCTTGCTCATTAATACTCCCCTTATCTACTTTTTCTTCGCTATATTAGCAATGACCTCATCGACTATGCCGTATGCCTTTGCCTCTTCTGCCGACATGAAATAGTCCCTGTCAGTGTCCTTCTTAATCTTATCCAGTGATTGCTTAGTGTGATGCGCCAATATCTCTTCGATTCTAGAACGAAGTCTTAAAATCTCCTGTGCCTGAATGCTTATGTCGGCGGCTGCACCCTGTACACCGCCCCATGGTTGATGTATCATTATTCTTGCATGCGGCAGTGCATAACGTTTTCCCGGCTTGCCTGCGGCCAAGAGTAAGGCACCCATGCTCGTCGCCTGGCCGACGCAATATGTATTCACATCCGGCTTCACGAACTGCATTGTATCATATATTGCAAGGCCGCTTGTGACTGCTCCGCCAGGCGTATTTATATAGACATCGATATCTTTTTCCGGGTCTTCCATCTGTAAAAACAACAGCTGTGCTATTATGAGATTCGAGACGGTATCGTCTATTACAGTTCCTACAAAGACTATCCGGTCCTTCAATAGCCTTGAATAGATATCATATGCCCTCTCCATCCTGCCTGTCGATTCTATTACCATTGGAACAAGTATGCTCATGGTACCCTCCAAATTTTACGAAGTAAAATTTCACTTCCTGGAGCCTCTCTAAGCTTAAAGTTGGGCTTGTGCGAGGTTTGTCCCGAGCGTCCTTTGCTTACGTGTGGACGCGAGGGATTACCAAAATTATTTCTCCACTATCTCTGCATTATTAAGTAGAAACTGTATCACCTTCCCTTCTTTCAATTTCTCCCTCAAGCTATCTACCAAATCCTCCTTCTCATAATAATCCTTAACCTGGTCTTCCGTTTTTCCTGTTTGAGCTGATATAGATTTATATGCTTGCTTCACATCTTCATCGTTTGAGTCGATTTTCTCGATGGTGGCTATCTCATCCAATATGAATAATAACCTCACCTGGCGCATTGCGTCATTTTTAAACTTCTCCTTGAACTCACCATCCTTCTTGTCCAGCTCTTCCCGCTTGAAGGCCTTTTCCTGTAAGCGTCTTTTGGCATCCTCTACCATAAAATCTAATTGCCTTGCGACAAAGCTGGAAGGCACCACAAAGGTGTTATCATCCATTAGTTTATGAAGGAGTTGATTCTCCATGTCGATCTCCATATTCGTCTTCGAGCGCATATCGAGCTCTTTTCGAATCTCTTTCTTCAGCTCCGCCATATTCTCTTTCCCGAGATCTTTTGCAAATTCGTCATCGACATTTGGCAACACTCTCTGCTTTATCTCTTTTGCTGTTATATGATAGATTGCTTGCTTACCGGCGAGATTCTTATCAGGATATTTTTCTGGCAAGAGGATCTCTATATCTTTTTCTTCGCCTTTTTTCATTCCAACCATATTTTCTGAAAGGCCGGAAGGTAAAGATTGGCTATCAACATAGATCCACAGATTCTCTCTTTTTTTATGAACTGCCTTCCCATCGACAAAACAATCCATATCGCTCACTATATAATTGCCCATCTGAACGGGTCTATCCTCTACAGCTATATATTTCGCATTTCTCTCTCTCAAGCTATCCAACATCTTTTCCGCTTCCTCATCGCTAACAACTATTTTCTTCTTTTCTATTTTAATGCCTTTGTAATTCTTCAATTTGAATTTCGGACGGGCATCCACTCTCGCCTTGAATGTGAGGCCCTTCCCTTCCTCCAGGCTAACCTCGCTTATCTCCGGCAACCCCAAAGGGCTTATCTTATGTTCTTCTAAAGCTGATCTATAAGCTTGCGGTATAAGTCGTTTCAATACCTCATCTCTGGCATTCTTCGTATAATGTTTTTTCACCGTCTCTTTAGGCGCCTTGCCGATTCTAAAACCGGGTATATTGGCAACTTTAGTTATCTCGTCATAAACTTCGTCAAATGCCTTCTCGATATTCTCTTTCGGCACCTCTATCTCAAAGGAGAAGGCACATTCTTCTATTGGCTTTATCTTCGCCTTCATTGTTTCTCCCGCACAAATGAAAGTATTTATTATATCATAGAAAATTTACATTGTAAATTTTTCACCGAGATATATCTCTCTTGCCTTCGGGTTCGATATTAAATCATCCTTTGTTCCGGAAATAAGAATCTTCCCCTCCGCCATAAGGTAGGCGCGGTCTGTTATGGTCAAGGTCTCTCGCACATTGTGATCTGTCAAAAGTATGCCCAGCCCTTTTGCCTTCAGCTCTTTTATAATCTCCTGGCATTCTGCAACCGCAATGGGGTCTATCCCGCTAAACGGCTCATCAAGCAAAATAAACATCGGATTTGTGACGAGGGCTCTGGTTATCTCAACGCGCCTTTTCTCTCCACCTGATAACGTATAGGCCTTATTCTTCCTGAGGTGCGTTATCTTTAATTCATTCAGCAACTCATCACATCTTCTCTTTCTTTCCCTCGGAGAAAATCCCAATGTCTCCAAAACAGCCATTATATTGTCCTCGACTGTCAATTTTCTGAATATTGATGGATCTTGCGAAAGATAGCCTATGCCGTATCGGGCCCGCATATGTAACGGCATATTCGTTATATCTTGCCTATCGAATATTATCCTGCCCGCGTCAGGAGGTATTATGCCTGTTATCATATAAAATGTCGTCGTCTTGCCTGCGCCATTCGGGCCGAGCAGCCCTACTACCTCACTCCTCTTTACGTTAATCTCTACGGAATCAACTACGCGCCTTGAGCTATACTCCTTAACTAAACCTATCGTCTCTAATAGATGCATAAATTTCTCACTATTTCTACTTACCCAAGAAATTATCCTCCAGGCTGCTCTCTTGGTATATGATGAGTTTGGGCTTGCCTGTCAGCAAAATCTTTTTTTCCTGCTCTATGTAAGTTGCTTTTTCGCTATATGTTATATTCTCTCCGCGAGCGATCTTGACATTTCCTTCGGCTACTATCTCTTTCACTTTTTTTGTCGCAGGATCTAAATATATGGTAATCTTGTCAGCATCGATATTGCCGTCCTCGCTTGTGACTTTTACATTTTTGCTGAAATACGCCTGATTGTTCTCGTAATCAAATTGCACCTCTCCGTCACAAGTAATTATTGTTTTGGTTTTTTTGGCCTTATCGGTCTTGGCGTCTCTTGATGTCGACGCAGAAGACATCTGGCTTGAAAAATCAGTAAAGTCGCCAGCGAACCCTTGAGTATTTTCAATCGCCGCCTTCACATTCTTTTCAAGCCGTACGTTATTTTTTGCCTTGTCGTAAATGCCTTTGTCAGCAGTGATAGTAGCTTCCGCCTCTTCGCCGTATGCCTTAGCCACTATGTTTTCAAGTTTTATTTCATTTTCCGAAATCGCCTCGGCTGACTTGCCCTTAACATCCCATTTCTTCGCACCCTTCTCTGTAACCCCTTCTAAATCAAAGGATAGCACCTTGTGCTTGACAGAATCGTCCGCGGCAGCAACGGTTGGTTCTGGCGTCTTCGTCTCTTTCGGCTTAAGCGCCTCTTTCTTGCCACAGCCCATTGTAAACAATGCTACGATCGTTAAGCCTATTATTAAATGTTTCATACTGGCTTCGTCTTCCATCTGGGATGCATCCAAACCCACTGCTCAGGATATCGCCTTATATATGATTCTACCACATCTGACCACTCTTGAGTATTTGTGACAAGATCTGCAACTTTATTGCCCGTCTCTATCAATTCTATAGCCTTCTCTATCATTAAAATATGGCGGCCATTCTGCCTTATGATAAAAACTGGTATCAGGCTTGCGCCGCTAGCTTTTGCTAAAGCAACCGGCCCTATAGGCGTGTAGGCAGGCTGGCCAAAAAATTTTACGAATACACCCTCAACAGAATCCACATCCTGGTCTGCCACAATACCAACTATCCTGTTCTCCTTAAGAATATTTAGCGCCCTTCTCGGCGATTCATCTCGGTAGACCACATCGACATCATGCGTCTTTCTTAACCAATTTAAGTATCTATCATATTTTTCGAAATATATGCGCCGGCCGATCGTAACCCCAGGATATCCCTTAAGCCTTAAGGCAGCTGCCATGAGCTCCCAGTTGCCAAAATGGGCAGTCACTATTATTATCCCATGGCCTTTCCTAAACGCTCTGTCGAGAATATCTGTATTTTTTAGCTCTACAAACTTATCTATATTAGTCTTGTTTATCTTCGGGAAGTTAACGAGCTCAACAGCATTCTTAGCCAAATTTTCAAACACCTTTTTCGCTGTTCGCCGAATTTCACCTTCACTCTTTTCATTTTCGAAAGCATTTTTTAAATTCGATATTGTAATATCTCGATAGTATCTTAAGGCGTGAAATGCCATTCTCCCTATCACTCTGGCCAAATATAGCCCCATATCAATGGGAAGAAGATATATAAAAAATGCGACTATCCTACCCAAATAGTATAGATAATACCTCCTGAATTTATACTTCATATATTTGGAATATCACTATATAAT
>JAHFGO010000030.1 GCA_023247385.1 Candidatus Omnitrophota bacterium
AGACCCGCCAGATACCAGAAAAAGTGATTAAGGGACTGTGCGATATGGGCGCTTTCGCCATTAAAGTTCCGAAAGAGTATGACGGCTTAGAATTAAGCCACATGAACTATAATAGGGCCGTGCATCTACTCGGCAGTTTCTGCGGATCCACAACAGCGCTCATCTCTGCCCATCAATCTATCGGTGTGCCGCAGCCGTTGATACTTTTCGGCACAGAAGAACAAAAGAAAAAATATCTCCCAAGGTTCCGTCAAGGCGCTATTTCGGGCTTTGCCCTTACAGAGTCTGAAGCTGGATCGGATCCGCGCATGATTAAAACCACCGCAACCCCGGTAGACGGCGGTAAATACTACCTGATAAACGGAGAGAAGTTGTGGTGCACGAACGGGAACATCGCTCAAATATTGGTCGTGATGGCGGTTACTCCGCCAAAGGTGGTGGGTGGTAAAGAGAGAAAACAGATAACAGCATTTATAGTGGAGACAAATACGCCGGGCTTTGAAGTTGCTTACCGCTGCAAGTTTATGGGCCTCAACGCCATTCAGAACGGCCTCATCAGGTTCAATAACGTTAAGGTGCCGAGAGAAAATATCATTCTGGGTGAAGGCGAGGGATTGAAGCTCGCATTTCTCACACTCAACACGGGCCGCCTTACGCTGCCGGCCGCAGTAACCGGGATGAGCAAATGGTGTTTATATGTTGCTCGGACATGGGCGAGCCAGAGAAAACAGTGGGGCAGCGCAATAGGCGAGCATGAAGCAGTCGCATCGAAACTATCGTCCATATCCAGCACAGTCTTCGCTATGGATGCCATGATGCGGCTTGTATCCTATATGTCAGATGATAAAAGATTTGATATACGCCTGGAAGCGGCCATGGCAAAACTTTTCTGCACCGAAGAAAGCTGGAAGGTTTTGGATAACACACTTCAGATTAGGGCCGGCCGCGGCTATGAGACAGCCCCTTCGCTTAGAGGCAGAGGCACGGCCGCTTACGCGGTAGAGCGGGCAATGAGGGATAGCCGCGTTAATACAATTCTGGAGGGGTCGAGTGAAATCATGCACCTCTTCATTGCCAGAGAGGCGCTGGACTTTCATCTTAGCAAGATGAAAGTGCTTTTAGACCCACAGCTTCCCATAATAAAAAAGTTGGCCGCCATGTTGTCTATTACGATAGATTATTTATTCTGGTATGTAAAATTATGGATCCCTTCCTTTGGTGGTGCGCCACTCGCCAAACCGCTAGACGCCCATATGAAATTTGTCAAAAAGACATCTAAGCATCTTGCAAGAGGCATATTTCACAATATGGTGATCCATCAGCAGAAGCTCGTGCAAAGGCAGAATATTTTAAATAGGTTCGTGGATATAGGCATGGATCTGTTCGCTATGTCCTGTGCGTGTGCTTATGCTGACAGCCTGATAAGGACTGGCAAGATCGATGACGCGCTCAGCCTCGCAGATCTATTTTGCCGCAGGGCAAAAGTGCGCATAAAGAGGAATTTTAAGGATGTTTCCTGTAACGATGATAGGCTGTCTAATTCTGTAGCCAAGAAGCTCCTCTCCGGCACTTACGCATGGCTTGAGAATGATATTATCAAGTAATGCATCTATCATCTACAGGGAATGGAAAATTCAGGTGCCGAAAGCTGCCCTGTTGCTGGTTCACGGCCTCGGCGCGCACAGCCTCAGATGGGAATTTCTTGCAAATTTTTTTCTGCAAAAAAATATCTCTTCCTACGCCATAGAGCTTAGAGGATTCGGCCAGACAAGCCAACTAAAAGGCCACATAGATTCCTTCAATATCTACTTCAATGATATCCGCACCTTACGCAATATAATTAAAAGACAGAATGGGCAAAAGAAGATCTTTCTTCTCGGAGAAAGCATGGGTGCCATTATTGCTTTTCTCCTGGCGATTTCAGACCCCGGACTTTTCGACGGCCTCATATGTATCTCCCCCGCCTTCCAAAGCAGGCTAAAATTCACCGTATTAGATTATATAAAGATATTTTTAACTCTCATCTACAGCCCCAGAAAGCAGTTAAACATGCCATTCAATTCTGAAATGTGCACGCAGGATATAGCTTATCAAAGAGAGATGGATTCCAGCGAGTTAGAACACAGGCTGGCCACGCCGAAACTCTTGGCGAATATAGCCCTGGCACAAGCCCGCGCCATAATTTTGAAAAACAGACTTCAAACACCGACATTGTTTTTACTTGCCGGCGTAGATAAGCTGGTAGATTCTGAAACTGCTAAAAGGATTTTCAAGAGTTTAAGTTTAAATGACAAAGAGATAAGGCGATATCCGGATATGTATCATGCCCTATCAATAGAAATTGGTAAGGAAAAAGTTTTTGAGGATATCCTTAAATGGATAGAGAATAGGCTTTAAAAGGAATTTTATGAACTATATATTATCTATAGATCAGGGAACTACTGGATCCAGAGCCGTAATATATGATAAGAACGGCGAAAAAATAGCGAGCGCTTACCAGGAGTTCACTCAATATTTTCCAAAACCAGGCTGGGTGGAACATGACCCGGAAGAGATATGGGAGAGCGTGAACAGCTCGATTCAGAAAGCCTTAAAAGCCGTGCCGAAAGGATCTGTATCCGCAATAGGTATTACGAATCAGCGCGAGACGACAGTCATCTGGGATAAATATACGGGCAAGCCGATATATAACGCTATCTGTTGGCAATGTAGACGCACTGCCGATAGATGCGACCAGCTAAAAAAGAAGACAGGCGAAATCGGATTCTTTAAAAACCGAACTGGCCTTACGATCGATGCATATTTTTCAGCAACTAAAATAGAATGGATTTTAAAAAATATAAAAGGCGCTCATGAGAAGGGAAAGTCCGGACATCTTTGTTTCGGCACGACCGATACATGGGTTTTGTGGAAGTTGACAGGGGGCAAGGTTCACGCTACCGACTATACTAATGCCTCGCGCACGATGCTTTTTAACATAGAAAAGCTAAAATGGGATGAAGAGATACTAAAAAAATTTGGGATCCCCAAGACAATCCTTCCGCAAACCATGAAGTCCTCAGGTATTTTTGGAAGAACTATAAAAATAGGAAGCCTTCCTCAAGGAATCCCGATAGCAGGCATTGCCGGAGATCAACAGGCCGCTTTATTCGGCCAGGCCTGTTTTGAGCCAGGCGAAATAAAAAATACTTACGGCACAGGGTGCTTTATTCTGCTGAACATCGGCAAAGTCCGCATCTTATCCAGATATGGACTTATCACCACTTTAGGCTGCGGCAGCACCGGTGAGCCAGTCTATGTGCTCGAGGGCGCGATATTTATTGCCGGAGCTGCCATTCAATGGCTGCGCGATGGTCTGAATGTCTTAAGTTCTGCTCAAGAATCCGAAAGAATGGCGCGGCTGGTTAAAGATAACGCAGGAGTATACTTTGTGCCAGCGCTCGTAGGCCTTGGTGCGCCTTACTGGGACCAGAACGCGCGAGGGGCTATCTTTGGACTTACAAGAGGAGTAACTTCGAACCATCTCGTCAGGGCGGCACTCGAAGCGATGTGTTATCAGACAAAAGACGTCTTAGCGGCTATGCAAAAAGATGCAGGGCTTAAGATAAAAAGCTTGAAAGTCGACGGCGGAGCTGTGAAGAATAATTTTCTGTGCCAATTTCAATCTGATATCCTGGGGATTGATGTAATAAGGCCCAAAGTGATTGAGAGCACCTCTTTAGGGGCTGCGTATCTTGCAGGCCTTGCAGTTGGATATTGGAAGGATAGCCACGAAATAAAAAAATGTTGGAGGGCGGATAAAATATTCAGTCCAAAAATGCCAAAAAATTCAGTCCAAAGCCTTTGCGACGGCTGGCGCAATGCTGTTAAAAGAACCATTTCCGATTATCCTCGATAACTCAATATGAATCCATACGACGTAATAATAATAGGCGGGGGAGTAATTGGCGGCTCGATCGGCCGGGAACTTTCCCGCTATAGGGTAAAACTTGCCATTCTCGAAAAAGAAGAAGAGCTTGCTTTTGGCGTTTCAAAATCTAATAGCGGTATAATCCATCCCGGAACGCAAGTTCTTGCAAATTCGCTTAAAGGCAGGTTGTGCGTCCACGGCAACATGCTGACTCGAAAGATAGCAAGAGAGCTTGGCGTTGATTTTAAGGAAGTGGGTGAATTGATAGTCGCGTTTGATGAAGACGAGGCTCGGCGATTATTACAGCTTAAAAAAGAAGCGAGTATTTTGGGCGTCCCTAAATTAAAAATTGTTGCTCGCGCTTGGCTAAAAGTGCATGAGCCGAATCTCTCCAGCGCTGCGATAGCAGCGCTATATGCTCCAACTGCCGGCATATTAAGTCCATATCGTCTGGTGTATGATATGGCCGAGAATGCCATCCGGAATGGCGTGGAAATCCACACTCAAACCAAAGTAGAAAGTATCGACTTTTCGAGCTGTTTTGAGATATCCACTCCGAAAGGCGTCTTCAAAACGAGATATATCATCAATGCCGCAGGATTATTTGCCGACGAAATCTCAAAGATGGCAGGAGTTGATGATTTCAAAATAAGACCCCGCAAAGGAGAAGAGTTTCTTTTAGATAAGAAGAGCGAAAGCCTAACAAATCATCTGTTATTCCCTCTTCCGTCAAGAAAATCGAAGGGGGTGCTTGTTATAAAGACTGCTGACGGAAATCCCATGATAGGGCCGACAGCAGAAGATGTCGAGGATAAATATGATCTGTCCACTACCGACGAAGGGTTAAAGAAGGCACTGGACGCAGCACAAAAGATGATCCCCTCGATAAATGAGAACGACATCATCGCTTACTTTGCTGGCCTTAGGCCTGTAGCGGGAGACGATTTTCTAATTCGTCATGAGGAGAAGGCATCTGGTTTAGTTAATGTCGCCGGCATTCAATCTCCGGGGTTAACAGCGGCTCCGGCAATAGCCCTTTTTGTATGCGATATCCTGAAAAGAAATGGTCTATCGTTAGAGAAAAAACTCTTTTTTCACAGTCGTCGAAAAAAGACAACGCATCTATTTGCCATTCCCCCTGCACAGACAGAAAGGCTTGTTAAAAAAGATCACGCATACGGTGATATAGTCTGCAGGTGCGAGCTTGTGTCTGCAAAAGAAGTTAGATCCGCCATATCGCGCGGCGCGACGACACTCGATGGTATAAAATTCAGAACCCGCGCCCAGTCCGGCAGATGTCACGGCAGTTTCTGCACTACAAGGATTATGAAGATACTCTCAGAAGAAAGGAAAATACCTTTAACTTCCATAACAAAAAGAGGCAGTGGATCCGAACTCATTAAGAAAGACAAGGCATATGATTGAAAGAGATCTGGTCGTAGTAGGAGGCGGCCCTGCCGGCATGGCGGCAGCTATCTCTGCTCATGAAAATGGTGTGAGAGATATTCTGCTGCTTGAAAGGGACCAGTGTTTAGGCGGCATACTAAACCAGTGCATCCATACCGGCTTCGGAATTACTTATTTTAAAGAGGTCCTGACAGGTCCTGAGTATGCCGGCCGGTTTATCAAAAAAATTATTGGCATGTCAGAGATCGAGATCAGTCTGAAATCGTTTGTGGTTCGCCTAACCAAAGACAAGATGCTCACGTTTTTTAAACCCGGCCTCCTGGAAAGAATAAAAGCAAAAGCTATAATTATGGCGACGGGCTGCAGGGAAAAGACGCGGGAGATGGTGCACATCGCAGGCACGCGTCCGGCCGGAATATATTCTGCAGGGCTGACGCAGAAACTGATAAATATCGAAGGCCTTCTTCCCGGTAAAGAGGTAGTAATTATCGGATCAGGAGATATTGGATTAATCATGGCGCGCCGCTTCGTGCTGGAGGGGGCAAAGGTGAAGGCTGTCATCGAAATCCAGAGCAAAGGCAGAGGCCTTGTCCGGAATGTCGTTCAATGCGTTGAGGATTTTGATATCCCATTTTATTTTCAACATAAGATTTCAAAAATCTACGGTAAAGACAGAGTTGAGAAGGTCAGCGTTGTCAGGGTGGATGATGACTTAAGAGAAGTGCCTGAATCAAAATTTGAAATCGAATGCGACACTGTTTTAATATCTGTGGGGCTGATTCCAGAAAATGAACTTATAGAGGCAGCTGGTGCCGCAATAGACAAAAAAACGAATTCTCCCCTTTCATCCGAATTAAATAAAACATCGATACCGGGACTATTCGTATGCGGAAATTCTTACAAGGTCTACGATATCGTAGATTCTGTCACGGCCGATAGTTATATCGCAGGACGCATGGCCGCAGAATATCTAAGGTGCTTTCGATGATTAAAAAATTGATATGCATAGAATGCCCTATAGGGTGTAGTTTGTCTGTGGATATAGAAAATTGCCGAGTTATTAAAGTTGACGGCGATAAGTGCCCTAAAGGTAAAGAGCATGCTGTATCTGAGGTCGAAAATCCTATGAGGGTGTTGACTTCGACAGTTTTGGCAGTAGGGCTGCCTTTTAAAATGATCCCCGTTAGGACCGATCGGCCGATACCGAAGTCCATGATTTTGGAAGCAAGCCGCGAAGTCAAAAAAATCAGAATAAAAAAAGCGCCCCACGTGGGCGAGATAATAATTCCGAATTTCCTTAACTTGGGAATGAACCTGGTCGCGACAAGAGAATTTTTGTGTGAAGAAGATAATCTTTAACATTCTCATTATTTCTGCTCTTACAATTTTCACAGGCATATTTTATTTAAACGAAGTAGTGCTGCCCACAAAAATAAGAGTTTCTATCGTCAAAGAGATAGAAGAGACTACACAGAAGAAAGTCCTTCTAGAGTCAGTGAAATTCAACATTTTTAAAGGGTTGGTCTTAAGAAAGCTCATAATATATGATGATGCAAAGATAACGCTGAACAGCCAGGAAATTTCATGCGCACCTTTAACCCTGCCTTTCTTGGGTAAGAGGTTCATTATTTCTGCTGTAAGGTTAGAATCGCCAAAAATATATGTTGAGAGACGACCTGATAACACCATCGATGTAATTGACCTGTTTTTTAAATTTATCCAGAATCACAAAGACGGCCCAAGGCTGATCATACGCAAGGTTATTATAAAAAATGCAAGAATTAGTTTTAGTGACAACACGCTGTCGCCAAAATTCAATAAAGAGATAGACAGTCTGGACATGTATTTATACTTATCGCCTCCAGCCAAGTTGCGATTCGATCTCGAGTTTGAAATTCCGTCTGAGGCGCCGATAAGCGTAGATTCTTCAGGCGAATATGATATTCTACAAAAGACCCTTTCGGTGAAGATCGCTGTTAAGGACTTATCCTGCAAAGAATTCTCCAGATATTACGAAAATGCCGGACTTTCCATCCCAGAAGGCAGAATCGACTGTTTCTCAACTTTAAAATATGAAAGAGATATTCTTAATGCTGACATGAATGGCAAGGCAAAAGGTCTTGTTTTTTCCAAGGATGCAATCATTGCCAAACTCGATTCAGACATGAAAGCCAATTTTTATTATGATCTCAAGGATAAGCAGTTCAACTATTCATGCACTTTCAACATCCATAACTTGAATATCTCCGGCATTAGATATATAGACAGGGTGGATGATATAAGAGGGTCGCTCGAGTTCAATAATTCCAATTGGTCATCGGATAACCTGCACGCCAGTATTTTCGGCCAGGCCGTCTCAGGAAGAGTCAACTTAGCGAATTTGACTACGCCACTGTTGGATGTTTATCTTGATTCCGATATCGCTCTTAGCGACCTTCAAATGATATTAAAAGAAAGATTCAACATCATCCTGCCGGCTGCCTTCGAAGGCAAAAGCAATCTTCACCTTGCGCTTCAGTATAAAATCCCTTTAACCGACTCGCCGCAAGTGAAAGGCTCTCTCGATATGCACAATGCAACGATACGAATAGAAAAAGACTCACCCGCCGTTGAAAATTTTAATGGAGAAATTAAATTTACATCGAATCAGCTGATGTGGGCCGGCATCGGTTTCAAATATCGCGGTGTCGATTACAACACTTCCGGAACGCTGACAAATTTTGAAAATCCAGGAGTGCAGATGAAACTGTCCTCAAGCCAGATCGATGTTGAGGCTGTATTTGCGCTTAGCGATAGGCTTTTCAAGTTCTCGAAATTGGCAGGCAAATATCTTGACTCAGATTTCTCATTAACCGGAGACATCGATCTTGCAAATCCCAGTAATATATATGCCGATGTAACGGGCACATTGGATGCGGATATATCCTATGTCAAAACGTTATTCAAAAAACATGAGGACAAGTGGAAAAAAATTAAACCCAGTGGCAGGGTCCACACAGAATTCAGTCTGAAAGGCAGACTTAGTGATCTCAAGTCCTGCACCATAGATGGAAAACTCTTCAGCAATTCGCTTTCTATGTATGATCTAAAACCAGTTAATCTAATTATGGATTACAGCCAGGCCAATGGCATCGGCGACATCAGGCGGCTTCATTCGTTTTTGTATGGCGGGACGATAGACGCTGTCGGAAGAATAGACTTAGCCTCCGAAGGTCTGCCATATTGGTTTGATACTTCCATACAGGGCGTGAGAATAGAAAAATTAAAGCAAGATACAATATTTAGAGATAATGATATAGCCGGTGCGATTGAAGCAAAGACAAAAATTAACGGTCTTTTCAACGACCCTTCCAAGCTTGAAGGCTCAGGCAAGATTGTCATCAGTGACGGTAAGCTATGGCAGCTTAATCTGTTTAAAGGATTAGGTGTCTTGCTCTTTACAAGCGATTTCAACGAGGTGATATTTAGCGATGGCAGCTGCAATTTTGTCATAGGAGACAGAGCTATTTTCACGGATGATTTGAAACTTAAATCTAGGCTCCTTGAACTTTACGGTTCGGTGAAGATTGATTTTCAGAAAGCCATACGAGCATTACTCAAAGCGGAATTCACAGAGGAATCGCTAAAGAGCGGCGTCGCTAAGAACATTGCAACAGTGGAGAAGTATAGTGTGATAGAGATAGGCGGCACGCTCAAAGAGCCAAAATATAAGATCAAACCTGATATAGGCGGAATCATGGAGGAAATTAAAGATAGATTCCTATAAAAATAACCAATTGACTTTCAAATAGTGATGCCATAATATAAAATATAATAGAAATGAGGGAATATGTTTTTAAAATCTATACGGTTTAAGATTTTTATCTGCTACTTAGCGATACTGACGACTACACTTTCCTTGTTCAGTCTGCTTATCTACGGGGATTTTAGCAAAAATCTATATGATGACCTAGATGATTTATTGTCTTCTAGGACTGAAGGGGTAGTAAATTCTATTAGCACCTACCTAAAGACAGCGCATGATAAAGATGGTTTCGAAACTATTGCCTCCGATTGGGTAGAGGAAAAAAGAAAAGATCCTGAATTAATGAGCATATTTGTACAGATACTTGACGTGAAAGGAAGTTCCATTGTCTTCTCAAAATCCATGCCTCATATTGCCCCGCTCTCAAAGGCAGATTTTGATGATATAATAAATGGTGAAGATAGTTTTGATATCGTTAATGGTGAATCCGCCGAAAGAAAAAAGATAAAATTTAGAATATATAGTAAACCTGTTGTCATAAATGGTAAGGCCGCATATGTTGTACAAAGTGCAGCCCCCATCGATCTAGTCTTCATAGCATTGAAAAACCTTAGGCTCGTATTATTTTTACTGTTGCCTCTCACTGTCTTTCTTGCAGCCATGCCTGGATTTTTGCTGGTCAGGCTGACCCTGAAACCCATAGATAGCATGATCGATACACTACGGCAAATCACCACAGAAAATTTAAAACTAAAGATACATATCCCTGACACAAAGGATGAGATCAGAAGGTTGGCGGATACATTTAATGATATGATAGAAAGATTAGACAGGTCCTTCTCGTCTCAGCAAAATTTCATTCAAGATATATCTCACCAACTGAGATCTCCTCTGAAGGCCCGAATGGCAGAGCTTGAATCCGCACTGAAGGAGGCTTATTCACCACAGGAATATGTATCCATTCTAAAGCGAGGATTGGAACAGATAGACAAGCTCTCGAAAATCATAGAAGATCTCCTAACCCTTGCTAAATACGACAACAGGCAAATGGCGCTCGAGATCAAAAAAGTGAATCTGACTCGTTTAATTAGGGAAATATTAGAAAATGTAAAACTAGCTGCAGAAGAAAAAGATATATCCATCTCCTCATTCTTGCGGGATGTAATAATTTTGGATGGAGACGAAAATCAGCTTAAACGGCTTCTGACAAATATATTAGATAACGCTATTAAATATACAAATAGACGGGGGATGGTGAGCGTTGCGGCGCATAAGTTCGATAAGTCCGCAAACGTTATAGTGAGCGATACAGGAGTTGGCATACCAGAGGATGATCTGCCTTATATATTCGATAGATTCTATCAAGCAAATAAATCGCGCGGCACCAAAAATGGTTTTGGACTAGGCCTGAGTAGTGCAAAATCCATTGTAGAAGCGCACAAAGGTAAAATTTCAGTAGAAAGCCAGGTTGACAGGGGTTCAACCTTTACCGTAGTCCTGCCGTTATCCTATCAGGGATAAATTTTTAAAAAGAGAAAGGTCCTAATTATGGCCGTTGTCTTTTCGCTTGGCCTCAAAAATATCGATGAACGACCTCCGACAAATAATCCTTTAGTCAAAGAGGGGATTTCTTTAAAAGGGAGTAATGATTATACGGTTATCTTAATTCACGGCCTTACAGGAACACCGCATGAGATGAAATTTCTAGCAAAATTTTTTAATAAAAATGGATATTCTGTAGTATGTCCAAGGCTCGCCAATCACGGTGAGCCTATATGGGTATTGAAAAATACGAGATGGCAGGATTTTTATGAATCGGTTCGCGATGTGATTATAAAAGGTGATGCTGCTAACACAGATGGTCCGATATTCGCAGCAGGCCTGTCCATGGGTGCGCTCTTAGCGCTTCTTCTCGCTGATGAGTTTAGAGACAGGATCGCTGGTGTAAGCTGCCTTGCGCCGACACTTTTTTATGATGGCTGGAATACGCCATTATCTAAATATCTTCTGCCATTAGCCAGCACTCCACTGAGACATTTTTTCTATTTTAAAGAAGAGCCGCCGTATGGAATTAAAAATGAGGTCATACAGCAGCGTGTGCATAAATATTATTGCAATGCGAGGTTGAATGATATGGAAAACGTCGCGCAATATGGATACCCATACTTTCCAGTAACGTTACTATACCAACTTCAACTTTTGGTAAAATATATTACTAAAAAACTTCCACATATGGATTTTCCGGTACAACTCATCCAGGCCAAAGATGATGACATGACAAGCGTAAAGAATTCCAAATTCATTTATGATCGGATCAGCTCTGAGGTAAAAGAGATGATACTGCTTTACGATTCATACCATGTTGTTACTGCCGACCATGAACGCGATATCGTTGCAGAAAAAATGGAAAATTTCTTTAATCGCATAAAGGCGCATAAAGGTTAGAACGGGCTGTAAAAATGAAAGAATACGAAAAGAATGAAGAAGAAATAAAGCGCTTACGCGAACGAATAGCGGCGTTTGAAAAATCTGAATCCGAACATAAGAAAATTGAAGAGGCGCTGAAAGAATCCGAGCAAAGATTCAGGGTCATCTTTGACTATGCAAATGATGGCATGCTGCTTACCGACATAAAAAGTAAAAAAATCTACACCGCCAATAAGACGATTTGCCAGATGTTAGGCTACAGCCTGGAAGAGCTAAAGAAAATAGACGTCAATGATATGCATCCATCACACAGTAATATTGCCGAAGCAAGGAATATTCCGGTAAAGAGAAAGGACGGCACCGTTTTCTACGCCGATATCAAATGCTCAATACCTGTCATATTGGGCGGCAGGACATGCGTAATTTGTATTTTTAGAGATATCACCACCCAGAAAAAAATAGATGAATTAAAAGATGAATTCATAGGCACAGTCTCCCATGAGCTGCGCAGCCCCCTCTCAATCATAAAAGAGGGGATAAGCCTCGTCCTGGATGAGATACCAGGCAAGATAAATGAAAAACAATCCAAAATACTTAAGACTGCAAAGAGCAATGTTGATAGGCTCGCCAGGATAATAAACGATTTGCTTGACATATCCAAGATAGAGTCAGGCGGCTTGAAGATTAAAAAAGAGGCGCTCGACATAATCTCGATGATGAAGCAAGTTGTATCTTCATTTAAATTAGCGATAAAAGATAAAAGGCTCGCCCTAAAAGTTGATCTGCCAGAAAAAGAAATTATTGTACATGTCGATCCGGATATGATAACTCAAGTCATAAGCAATCTGGTGGATAACGCCATTCGCTTCACAGAAAAGGGGCATGTGGAAGTTTCGGTGAAAGATAGGGAGGCTTTAATAGAATGTTCAGTTTCAGATACCGGCATAGGCATATCAAGGGATAACCTGCCTAAATTGTTCAGTAAGTTTCAGCAGTTTGGACGCATTGCCGGCCTGGGGAGGCGAGGAACAGGTCTAGGGCTATCCATCGTAAAAGGGATAATAGACTTACATGGCGGCAAGGTAGGAGTTGAGAGTGAGCTCGGCAAAGGTACAAAAGTTACGTTCATATTGCCAAAGAAGTAATGGGCTCCCTCGCGTCCGTACGTAAGCCAAGGACGCTCGGGACAAATTTTTTATCAAAAATTTGGAGGCATAATATGGGCAAGAGGAAAGTTCTTGTAGTAGATGATGAGATAGAATTTTTGGAGCTTTTGAGGTTGAGGCTTGAGGCAAACAATTACGATGTGGTGACTGCCTTAGACGGCGACGATGCCGTAGCTAAAGTCAAAAAAGAGAAGCCGGATGCAGTTCTCCTGGACATATTGATGCCGGGCATGGATGGGTTAGAAGTTTTAAGAAGGATAAGGCAAGAGGATAATAAGCTGCCGGTCTTTATGCTTACCGCGTTCTCCAGTAAAGAAAGGGTTAAGCTTGCCAATGAATTTAATGCCTCCGGATTTATTCTTAAGACGAGCGACCTGCAGAAAGAGATAGCGAATATAACGCGCGCTTTAGAGAAGCATCAGGCCAATGACATTTAGATGTATTATTGTAAGCTTCTTATTGATAACGGTCTTTTCCGATGTTTACGCACTAGAGCAGGCAGAGACAGAGAGATTGGTGAGAAAAGTAACTCCGCCGCTTGCCATAGTAGAGGAGAAGCCCGAAAGGGACAAATGGTATGTGGATTCTTATTATGAGAAGAGTGATATACTGCAGGGAACAAGAACTGGCCATTGGTCGGAGCTGACCAACCGCTTCGGATATGTGCATGATAATATTCATGGGTATCTTGTAATATCGCAGTTGGACCGTTTCGATGTAATTAATTACACCGTAAATTTTGGATCTTACATTAGCTTTAAAGACTCCTACGCCCATTTAGAAGCCGGTTTCGGATGGGGCATAGATTATATCTATAAGTTTCAATCGATAGCAGAATATGCCCACAGGATAGTAAAAGGTCTTTTTTGGCAAGTAGGTTATACATACCGCAATTACTCCATCGGCGATACCCATCTAGTATATCCGGGATTGATATATGATTTCGGAGATCATTACATGAGCGCCGATTACGGTATATCTTTTATAGACGGCCGCGATACAGCGCATTTCGGCACCGTGAAGGGCGATTTCGCCATCACAAAATTCCTGCGATGGTGGGCTGGCATGGCATTCGGCGAGAGGCTCTATGATATAAATGAGCTTGATGCCAGAGAAGAATTCGGATACATACTATTCACCGGCCTAAATATCAATATATATAAAGGGGTTAATGCAAGGGTCGGATATTCTTATTCTACAGAGGATCCGAAATTCATAAAACGCAATATCGACTTTGGCCTATCAGTTAAATTCTAAATGTATAATTATCATACCGATTTAGTCTGGCTGATTGATAGGGCGCTCTTATGCTTCTTAATTCTATTAGGCATATATATAATCATTTACGCGGTCATTAAAGAACATTTTGGCGGCATGCGCCGCCGCGCCTTAGTGAGCATAAAGAAAAATCTTTATAAACTGGCTCTCTCAGGCCAGACGCCGAGCGAAAAGACATGCCCCCTCGCCGTCTCCGATTCCACTATCCAGCAGTTCTTAGATATCGAGGCGAATAGATTACGAGAGGTTTTATTCTTTGATGAGCCCGAACAAAAGTTATTCAAAGACTGTTTCGCCACACCTGATAAAATCGCCAAAATCGAAAACATCGCAAAAAGATCTACAAATAAATGGCACCGCGTAGAGGCCATAATCAGCCTGGGTTATGCCCAAGATGTTTCTGCGATAGGCATTCTTGAAAAGATTCTCCTTGATAAAGACGAGGACGTCTCCTATTTTTCAATGGTTGCACTTGGGCAGATAAAGACCGCTTCGTCTGCAAAGATATTGATAGGTCTTTTAAAGAAGAGGCCAACTGCAAGATATAAGATAGCCTCGATCCTGGAAAATTTTCCACCTGCAACAATATATGAGGTCATTGAGTTGGCGGATGACCCTGATCCATCTGTCCGTTTTTGGGCGATGAAACTGATATCCAAACTTAAACCAGAGAGCTATATCAAAAAAGTAGAGGCTTTGACTGATGACGAATCCGGTGACGTCCGCGCTGCGGCCTGTGAATGTCTCGGCAGTCTTGAAAAGCGCGCCGCCAAGGTCGCGTTATTAAAATGCCTCAAAGACAGGATTTGGTTTGTCAGGATGCATGCCGCCAGAGCCCTATCAAAGATATTGGGCAAGGAGTGTATACCTTACGTTATAGATTTGATCAAGGATAATTCATGGTATGTCATAGATACTGTTAAACACATTATGGCAGAGCATATCGAGACTGCTCTGCCGTATATAGAAGAATCTCTTTACGGCGAAGACGAAATAGCCAAAAGAACATCTATCGAATCATTGGAAGTTTCGGGATATGTCAAAAAATTATTATATGATTCGTTTTCTGAAGATAATGATAGGAGCTCTCGGGCTCTTCGCATATTGGAGGGCATGATAAAATCAGACGCCCATTTCGGTTTAGAAAGGGCCCTGAGTAATTTAGAAGAGGCGCCGCGTAACAAGTTTTTTGAGATAATAAAAAATATCGATAAGGCGATGGGTGAACATATAGAGAAGAAGCTGAACCAGCAGCTTGATGAGCTATAATGGCTATCCTGATATCTAAAATTATATATATACTTTTCCCTGTCTTTTTGAGCTACTTCCTCATCGTTATGTTTTACTATCTTTTCCTGGCTCTCGTTGGGCTGGCCGAAGGGAAGAGAAGGACGCGGGAAAGCGAGATGGAAGATTATCGTCTATTCTATATCTCTACCCTTACAATACCCGTCAGCATAATAATACCGGCGCGCAACGAAGAGGAATGGATACAGGATTCACTTCTGTCAGTTCTTAATCTCAACTATCCGGAATTTGAGATTGTTATTGTTGACGATGGCTCCACAGACAAAACTTTTGAGATCCTGGATGCCGTGCTGGAACTCAGGTCGCTCGATAGTTACTATGTAAGACACTATCAAGACGGCAGAGTTCGTGAAATTTTCAAAAGTGAAAAATATTCAAAGGTTACGGTCATATGCAAAACTTCTGGACGTAAAAAGGCAGGCGCAGTCAACGCGGGATTAAATATTGCCAAGTATAAATATGTATGCGTGATAGATGCCGATACGATATTGGAACCCGATGCGCTTCTGAAGGTCATGACACATGTCCAGAAGGATCCCGATGGGGTCATAGGTATCGGTAGTTACTATGGTCTCTCTAATGGATTTAAGATAAAGGATGGAAAAATCATCGAAAGAAGTTTTTCCTATAATCCTATAATCGCCTATCAGAACCTTGAATATATTCGTTCGTTTATAGGCTCTCGTATTGCATGGAGCAGGTTCAATTCCACACCAATTATAGCCGGTAGTTTCGCAATATGGCGCAGAGACGTTCTATATAAATTGGGCGGGTATTCCAGCGACTTCACCTGCGAGGATCTTGAATTCACATTTCGCGTCCATGATTACATAGTGCAAAACAAAGAGAAGGGATATAAGATGCTCATGCTCCCATATAGCGCGGCCTGGACCGAAGGGCCAAGCAATATATTCTCTCTTATATTGCAGCGCAATCGCTGGCAGAGAGTAACTAATGAGACGGCTTGGAGATATAAATATATGATATTTAATCCTAAGTATAGTGCTTTTGCCTTTCTGACGCTTCCTTATTTTGTTCTCTACGAAGTCTTAGGAGTATTCTTTGAGATATCGAGCATCGCTATGACGACCGCAGGCTGGGTAACGGGCATACTTGATGTAAAAGTATTTCTTACATTCTTCTTATTTATGGTTTTATCGCAAGGCATTGCATCGTTATTATCTTTATTTGTATTTATACGCGATCAAAAAATGTTCAGGTTAAGATATATAACATATCTTGTCGCATTGAGCTTTTTCGAATTTTTCTTATACAGGTGGCTTATCTCGATCGCGAAAATCCTTGGCTCGTATGGCTTCTTGCGAAAAGTAAGGATATTCGATCAGTATCCCCGAGAAAAACGGATAAAGATATAAAATGCATCTGAAGACTATCTTTCATACGCTTCGTTACAGAAATTTCCGCATCTTCTTCGTCGGGCAGACCATATCCTTAACCGGCACATGGATGCAAAGTATCGCGATGAGCTGGCTTGTCTATCGCCTTACCAATTCGCCGTTTCTATTAGGAATAGTGGGGTTCACCAGCCAAATACCTACTTTCATATTAAGCCCATTTGCAGGCGTCATGGCTGACAGGTGGAATCGCCGTCGTATACTTATTCTTACACAAACCCTTTCTATGGCTCAGGCCTTTATCCTAGCCATCCTTACGCTAACCGGCACCATCAAGGTCTGGCACATAATCAGTCTCGGCATAATTTTAGGTTCAATAAATTCATTGGACATACCAGCCCGTCAATCTTTTATAGTAGAGATGGTTGAGAGGAAAGAAAATTTGGGCAATGCCATTGCCTTAAATTCTCTTATGTTCAATGCTGCAAGGCTGGTGGGGCCATCGATTGCAGGTATACTTATTGCTGTCATAGGCGAAGGCGTATGTTTTCTTATAAACGGAGTGAGTTTTCTTGCAGTCATAATCTCGTTATTAGCCATGAGGATCGACTCACCTAAAAAAAGCGAAACTAAAAATTCTCATGTATTAGAGGGATTGAAGGAAGGATTTGCCTATGCATTTGGCTTTGTGCCGATCAGGTTCATTTTGTCTCTTCTTTCAATCGTCAGCATTATGGGCATGTCCTATGTAGTGCTCATGCCGGTTTTTGCCAGGGACGTTTTAAAAGGAGGGCCAGGCACTCTCGGCCTTTTAATGGCCTCCGCAGGCGTGGGCGCGTTGACAGCAACTGTATATCTTGCATCGCGTAAGACTATACTTGGCTTGGGGAAAATGATTCCAATCTCCTCATCTATTTTCGCACTAGGGTTGATCGCTTTTTCGCTGTCTCATTTTATGTGGGTCTCATCGTTTTTATTGATGCTTATCGGCTTTGGAGTTATGGTGCATATGGCAGCCAGCAATACTATTTTGCAGACTATTGTTGATGATGATAAACGCGGCAGGATCATGAGTCTCTACACCATGGCGTTTATGGGGACAGCGCCTTTGGGTAGCCTCCTTGCAGGAAGTCTCGCAACTAGCATCGGCGTTACCAATACGCTGATTATAGGAGGCGCCCTATGCCTCGTCGCATCAGCCCTCTTTGCCACGAAGCTTCCGGTCTTACGCAAAATAATCCATCCTATATATAAAAGGATAGGCATCATCCAAATTTACCCTTGATTTCGCACTTTCATTGTGTTAATGTATGTGCGCTATGAGTTATATCGTATTTGCCCGCAAGTACAGGCCGCAAACCTTCGATGATATAGTAGGACAACCCCACATAACGACTACATTAAAGAACGCGATATCCCAGGGCCGTGTTGCCCACGCATACCTTTTTGCAGGACCCCGTGGTGTGGGCAAGACCACGACAGCCAGAATCTTCGCAAAAGCGTTAAACTGTGAAAAAGGGCCAATCTCTAAGCCATGCGGCTCTTGCGCAGCCTGTAAAGAAATATCGCAAGGCACCTCTCTCGATGTGCTGGAGATAGACGGAGCGTCAAATAGAGGCATAGATGAAATAAGGAACCTGAGGGAAAACGTAAAATTTTCGCCATCAAAAGGCAAGTTCAAGGTCTATATTATAGACGAAGTGCACATGCTTACTGCCGAAGCGTTCAATGCCCTTTTAAAGACTCTGGAGGAACCGCCACGGCACGTAAAGTTTATCTTCGCAACAACCCAAGGCCATAAAGTTCCACAGACCATACTCTCAAGATGCCAGAGATTCGATTTTAAAAGGATCACCACAAAAGATGCTTTGAGAATCTAAAATATATTGCAAGAGAGGAAAAGCTGAATGTGCCAGATGAGGCGATTAGCTTGATTGCCAAGCATTCTGATGGCAGCA
>JAHFGO010000031.1 GCA_023247385.1 Candidatus Omnitrophota bacterium
TAATTCGTTTGAGAAGAATACGCCTTCGACGCTCTCATCCTGAAAAGGCATTTGGAAGGCAGAACCTGTCACGCAATTGACGTTGGGATGCTTATTCTCCAATCTCTCCATCTGGTTTTTACTCAATCTCCCGCTAATATCGAGTATAGTATATTTGACACTATTATAAAACTCGCGGTACTCTTTGCCTTCCTCGCCCAGATCTCCCAAATTTTTAATGCCCGCTAAGACATTAAGGGCCATGGATCCGTCGCCGCCGCCTTGTTCAACGATATGAAATACCTGCGGCTCGCCCATCTCTTTCCACTGGCGATAGAATAGACGGGCAAAGGCCCACCCGATTGCGGGTTTTTTGGCATTCGATGTGAATGTGATGCCATCGTCGCCTGAGGCGAATTCACTGAACTGAACCCTGCCGCCTGTGTAATATCCGTCTTTACCATAAAGCGACATCCTCTGGAACTCTTCAAATGTTATCCTGCCGCCGCTCTCCTGGATGCGTTTTATTATATTCCGTTTAAGCGCATCATCAAGCCCAGCCATTCCGCTCGCGCTTCCACGCTGCTCAGCACTCGCCCCGAGCGATCCTTTATCGGTTACATCAGGCGGCGGCTGTTGGGACAGGCCTGGCGTTGCCGGTGGAATCGTCCTGGAACCCTTCATATCTAAACGCTCTGAGGTAAGTAATCCTCTTGCCTTGAGGTCGTTGTAGATGGTCTGCCAGTCCATCTTGAGAGAGTCTGCGAGCATAGCGATGGTCCACTTGTCACCTGTAGGTGGCTTTTCTTCCAGTTTAGCGGCTATCCTGTTGCGGCGGGATTCGAGCTCGTGAGGCGTTAATAGTTCCCTCACATCTAAACGCTCTGAGGTAAGTAATCCTCTTGCCTTGAGGTCGTCGTAGATGGTATGCCAGTTCATCTTGAGAGAGTCTGATAGCATAGCGATGGTCCACTTGTCACCTGTAGGTGGCTTTTCTTCCAGTTTAGCGGCTATCCTGTTGCGGCGGGATTTAGTCTGAAAATGCTCTTTTAGTGATTCTTGGGACGGCTCTTTCGGCTCCGCGCCGCTCGTGCTTCCACGGTGCTCAGCTTCGCCAGTCGAGGGACTCGTCGACTGGCGCGAAGCATTCCATTCTACGATCCCTTGGCCATAATCCAGTACGGTCTTTGTCTCAATATAGGCGAAGATATCCTTTAACTCTTTGATGCGCCTGGCGATATCTTGTAGAAGTTCTCCCAAAACTAAATCTGGTTTATTGCGATATGTTGTCTGCAAATGTTCCAGCTCCGCTTCTTCTCTCCGAGTAGCTCGTTCTGCAGGGAGAGATACTTCTCTAAGGCGCGTTTCCGGAGGCGTATAAGTTAACAGGCTTTGGATAAACCCCATTTCGCGCTTGAGATTAACGATATTTTCCTTAAGCGGGCCGAATCTCTCGCCAGCCGGGGCCTCTACAACCAGAGTGGGAAGACGCCATGACAAAGTGCCTGCGAGATTTGAGGATTGGTATGCCGGATAACGCTTATCGCGCTCAAAGCGCTGTGTCCTGCGTCTATAGGAATCTTCTAATTTAAATCTTAATTCAGCCAATTTCTCCCGATCATCGCGGACGCTGGCATCGTAAAATTCTTTTAAACGCGCTATGACCTCATCATCAGAGAGGCCGGGCATAAAAGCGCTTCGGGTGAATTCTATGATATCATCTGTATAACCCGCAAAATTAAACAGTGGAAAATATCTATCCATATCTTCCTGGGTAAGGCTATTTGAAAATTCCTTGTCAAACTCATCGCCCTCCAATATGCCGTGTACATTCCCGAAGTTTATCGCATCAGGTACCTTATCTCTTCTAAAATTTACAAACGCGCCGCCTATCTGACCTTTGCTTAACCCCCCTTCGATTATCAGAGGCGCTCCAGTCAATTTCATCATCGCCAGTAAGGTCGGACTCGGTACACCTTTACGGTTGTCCACATTGGCAGTGAACTTGTATCTGAAGCCCTCCTGTATGCTTTCATAGGCGCGGCCGTTTACTATAAAGTCGATAAAAGCGCTATCGTGGGCGTCAGGCCAGAAATGCTCTGCCCACGGCAGGGAAGGCAATACATTCTTAAGAAAATCGGATGTGGAGGCGTCAAATAAAAACGCTCTTCTCGTCCGTGTAAGATGAGTCCTTGGCGAACCTTTGGCAGGATGGGTATAGACGGCGTGAATCCCTTTTCTGGCTATGGGCATGAGTCTGGCTACGGGTATGAAGCGCCATATTCTCTCCACATTAAAACCGAGCATAGATGCTTCTTTATCAATATCGTCATGGGTAAAATCGCTCGTGTAAATATCCAGAGGCATCTTGACACTATATTTATTATTTAGGCCTCTTATCTGAGCGATCAACACTTCCAAGATCGACCTACCGCCATCGACCGGGATTTTATATATAGCCTTAGCAGTATCCTTTATAATCTTATTTCCTTCATCATCAAGGGAGACTTCTGCATAACGTGTTCCTTTGCCCGCTGCGCTTACGCTTAGAGTGCATTTAGCCATAAGCGGTGTGCCTATTCTTTCTAACGTCTCGCGTGATATGATGATGCCATTGCCTGATTCATCAGGCTTCAGGCTCGCGATTATATCAGTCTTTGTATCGTTATCCAATTCGGACATTTCCATTATCCTTCTAATCGCCTCTTTTATATCCACAGGTAAGGCGGTTTTTTCTCCAGGCATAGGATAGTAAACAGAATCGCCAAGTTGCGTTTGCGTTCCCCGGATCCATGGTTCGAATTGCTCAAGGCTCTTCGCCTTGACATTGCCCTTCTCCGGCGGGTATCCTAGCTCAATCAGCATATTTTGCCTTATAAGTTCTCTAATGAATTTCCAGGCCGAGAATGGCTCATCTGTCTCAGGTCCTTTATCTATGACACCTTCACTCTTAAGGACTTTCACCGCCTCATTCCATATATCCAACTCTTGCCCAGAAAGATTCTCAAACGCGCCGAGGTGATTGAATACTGCTCCTAAGTGGTGTTGGGCGAGGATGATATCGATACGTGATGGATTCTTCTCGATGAATTTTTTAGCCATTTCAAGATGCTGTTCCACAGTCAAATCCGTATAAGCGTTAAGATATGAAATCTTCTCTCTATTATTGGCTTTCAATATGGAAAGGAACTTTTTAATGTCCGGTTTTGCTTTTGCACCTATTTTATGAAATGCGTATATGGTGCGGAATAGTTCTCTGGCGCGAAAAGATGGGGCGGTGCGGCTTAACTCTATTTCTGAAATTTCTGGAATTGGCGGGCCTTGGCCGCCAAGCGTAGACTTATATTGACGAAGATTGATACGCGTATCCTCATAATGAAACGCCTCGAACATAAGTTCAATAAGTTCCTTCTTTTGGTCCTCGTCAAGTTCTGAATATATATCGGCCAACGCATTAAGATAACTTCGCGGGATGTAAGCCTGATGACGCTGAGCGCCGGGATGCAATACGATGTGAGGGGGGAGTCTGCCGGAGTCGTCATTTACGATGATTACTCCAAGATCTGGTGGAAGCCTGTTCTTCAGGCCGCGCAGGGCAATGAAGAAAGGCCTGTCGTCTCTATCTTGTTCTATGTCTATGTCGCCTTCTATAAGATGTATTTTCTTATCGAATAAGCTCCTCACGTTTCCTGCAGGATTTAGAATGAGCTCGCGGAGGATGGCGTTAATTCTTTGATGCTCTTGTTCGTCTATGGCTTCACCTGTGAGGCCAAGGGCATAGCCGTAAGATTTTTGCGGCTGTATTCCAGATGAAGACCCTCTCCGTCCTATAGCTTGGCTCCACTGCCTGAGGTATTCGGCTGCAGTGAGGCGCGCTTCCAATACGCGGCTTAAACGAACTGATGTTGCCTGATACTCAGATAACTCTTCTGGCGTTTTAGCGAGAACCACTTTTAAAATCTTTAAATAAGATTCAGGCCTGGCATCTTCAGGGATAAGCGTATTTCCCTCGCCAGGCATATCAAGATTTATCCTAACCCCTTGAGCCTGCAGGATTCCCTCTTTCCAGGGCGGTGCAAGTTCAAGCCCACCGCATACCGCTATATCAGATTCGGTGAAGCCAGCTGCTTCGGTATACGCATCTGAATCCTGAACCTGAATATCCGTCGCTGCTAAAAGTAACTTCTGCTCCTTAATTCCAAAACTGCCTACAAAGACTAGCTTTCCCGGATAATTCTTTCTGTCAAGGCTATCTCTTAATCCGGATAGCCCCTGCGCGAGTCTTAAACTTCTCTCGTCGCCAGTTTGAACATTTCCATAAATTACAACCTGAACTCCCATCTTCACCAGCTCTTCGATATTTTCATCCGTAAAGGCTCTTTCCCTTCCAGCCTTTTCCTGCACCAACCTCCCAGAATAAGAGACTATCGGTCTCTCCTCATCTATCGGATTTTCAGCAAGGTTCAATCTCTCTTTAAGCTCCTGACCTAACCTTCTCTTTGCCTCCTTTTTCGTCGCGAGCACTTGTTCTGGTGTAGGGTGCTCCACATCCGCATCTAGAAAAAGCCCTAACATTATTTCTCTGAATATATCGGCGGTGAAGGCTCTAAGATCTCCGTTTGTGACTGCAGTGAAGTTAACGCCAGCCCATTGGTCATAACTTGCCACATCATCAATGTGTTTTGCACTTACCCCGCCAGCCCAATCCGCAGTCCGTAAACCAGCCGAGGTTATGTCTAAAACAGGGGTCCACCCCATACCCATATGTTCAAAATATTTCCAGTTATCCTGAGAGATATTCCATCCGCTTAAGACATTCCTTCCAGTGCCGTAGTCGTATATCTTGCGGTTTGGATACGTATGGGTAGTAAAAGCGACCATTGAATCTTGAAATATCGGGTCATCCTCAGGATAAGCTATTTTCCTGAATAAATCGAATAGCGCTACCTGCGCATCGTTCGTGTGAATGACGGGGGGCTTCCATTGCGGATTCTCATTTTTCTTTTTCTCTTCTATGCGGTGTACCAATTCCAAGGATGCGAGAGATAAAAATTCGGAAAATTCTTCCCACGAAACTGGATTATCCTCGGTGCCATAATTGTACATCATCTTTGTAGAGTACCATTCCGCGTCTCTAATTAAATAATTCTCAACTCCGAAAGGGTTCCGCGCACGAAAGCAAAGCGCTTCTGTGGTCCTTGAACCTATCTTTATGGGAAACCGCTCAACAAGCTCGAAGCCCACCAGGGGCACCGGCAGACGCGAATATTCTATCGGTATTAAATTGCCATCCTTGTCGCGCCTAACTTGATAATACGGTTCAACATGGCAGAGTCGAATGCCATTCTTTTCTAAGAATTCTAGCATGGCTATGCCGTCATACTGCATCACTCTTCCTAAGCCTCCGCCTGGGTACCAGATTTCCGACGCCACCTGCCAGATTGTGCGACCCTTTAGATTTGGCGCCCAATGGTCAAACCAGTCATCCGGTATCTCCTTTTCTAACATCAAAAGTATGGAATCGATTAAGACGGAGCTCCATCGTAGCTCGCGATTTTTATTAAGGATGCTGACAAGTGTATCCTGCTCTTCTTTCCTAAGAAGCGCCACTGCGCGCAGTATCGGGTATCGGCTTTCGACAGGATAGCTCGGCTGCGCATTCGAAACTTCGTTACAGACTGTGAGCAAACGATGCAATCTCGCCTCGTCTGCCTCTGTCGTACCTAAAGAAGCGGCCTTCAATTCGTCGAGAAGATACTTCCAGTCATCATCCCGCATCGCCCTTCTAATCTCATCATCCTGCCCTGAACTCCCGCTCGTGCTTCGACGCGGCCCTGCCTCGACAGTCAAGGGGCGCGCCGATGCGCGGGTGGCTACTACTGGCTTGCCCCGCTCTATTATCTGTACGCCCCAGTTTGCTATCACTGCCCATTCGGGACCTGCCTTGGCCGGGCCTTCCAATCTCTCCCTGGAGCACACTTTAATCTCATAATCCGACCCACCTCTTTTATATGGTATATAAACGATATGGCCTTCCCTTCTTACATTCTCAAGGTCTATGCCTTCGAGGAAGGAGGGGTTGTTTCTGAATTCGTCCCTTATTGTGCGGGAGAGGGTCAGTTTTTCCTTATCGTCCACCAAAAAGTGCGCGCCTATCGAGAAGACGGCTGTGAGCAATTTCATATGCGAAAGGATTGAATTCCTGGATTGTTCTGATCTTTCGTCTGGGAATGATTTTTCGAATATGGATGGAGGCGCGAGAGTCGAGACTTTATTTAAAGATTTAGTATCTGCGTAGGCTGCAGAGCTTGCAACCTGGCTTACTACTACAAACCAGGCCAGAATACGAAAAACGATATGCTGGCTTCTTCTACGCATCATTCCTCTTTTTTATTACCAAAAGTGTCGAAACTTACAAATTACAGCGACCTCAGGGCTAGGGCTTGCGCCATGTACGCCTCACGAGCTTCTTCAAGGTTAATCGGTTTTATGGGTTTCAAAGAGATGAATCCGCTCGTTAAAAGAGCATCCCAATCGGCTTTCTTAAAGGGTTCTCCATTACCGTTAAGAGCCACGCTATTCAAGAAGTTAAGAATATCCTTGCCTTCACCCAAATGAAATCCTATCCGTATTGCGATATTATACAAGACGATGGGTGACATACGATTATCCTCGACTTTTAAGAGCGCGCTAATTGGTTGATGGCCTTGCTGTTGCTGCCACTTATCATTATTTGCCTTGATTATTGGTAGCAATTCCTGTTCGATCTCTGCCAACGTATTCTTGCCTGCTATCGTAACAATGGCAAATTTCTTGCCAGAGCTTTGCAGGGCATTGATTTGCGGATTTGCGGCTTCGAGAAGCTTGCTTCCCTTGCCTCTAAATTCAATTATGGCTCCGCCTAAATATTTGTTCATTGCAACAGCTCCTGCCTGCACAACATTCTGTGCACCCGGTTCTAAGTCAGTATCGTAAAGCAGCACTACAGTTATTTCCTCTCGAATTTCTCTATTTAGACGCAGGATGTCGAGGAGTTTTTTAAACTCAGCAGCATCCGCCTTCACATATTTTTCATTAATGTATTCTTCATATTGTTTCGGTGCCATCGCACTTGGATGGGCAAGCATCCCTCCAGTCATTATGCGTCCAGCGCCTTCAGGCGCGGCTACGCCAGTGCTGCTCGCTCTTGTTGGCTTCTCAACAGCCGTTGTAGGCTCTGTCGATACGGCTTTAGGCTGCGGTGGATAGACTCGCATAACCTGCGCCTTCCCCACGCTCTTTATCTCGTATGGCTCCGTTTCGATGCCTGGATAGAATACTGAGCTGCCTTTCGGCAGAACTTTTGTCTCGCCTGCACGCGTATACTCAATAGTACCTTCGAGCACAACCAAACTGGGAAGCTTCTCGCCCTGTGGATTGATGGTAATCGAGGCTGGCTTTTCTTCGCCTTCGCCTTCTAAGGTGATGAGTTGCTGCGTCCATAAGTGCTCGGGCCACACTGGATATGTGCCTTCGACGAGGGTCTCTGTCCGCGCACTACCTACAGGATTTGTATACATTCCGGCTGGAGTCGGACGTGGCGCGGTCTTTGCCGTCTCTTCGGTCCTTACGATAAAATCTTCCTGTCTTGTGCCAACATAATGAAACGCGCGCTCTGTGATTATCCGAATTGCCTCTTCATCGTTTGTCGGTTTCGCCTCACCCGGTTTTAAGAGCTCTTCAATTCCATTATCGAGACCGGTGCCTATGTCCTTGCGCATTATGACACTGCCCCTCTGTTCCGATTTTGGTTTTTGTTTATCCTTTTCTCCCACTTTCCAATCTATGCCGGTTGGAATGTCGAATGGGCTGAACGTGATATTCGATGTCTGTTGAGACTCGAAGTAGAGAAGAAGTTCGCGGCCCCCCTCATCTCTGCCTGCCGAGAATATGTGCCATGCTTCGTTCTTCGCATTAGGCCCTGCCAACGGGTGGCCTTGGTGCGATCCGACGATAGAATGGGTGTATCCGACTGGAGAGAGGATTGTCATTCCGGGTTTTAAATCAATTCTATTTAAATAGTGTATGAGTTGTCTACGAACTTGCAGAAGCCTCCCATAGACCCCCATGAGCTCTTCCGCATGTTGAACCATAAAATCCGGCAATTCTGGCATAATTTTGGTCTCGTCTTTCCAATCGAGCTCTGTCTGCTCGCTGACCCACCTGCTATATGCTTTTTGATATTCTTCAAATTGCTCTGTATTCGTAATTATTTTTTCTAAATGCGTTCTCAGCTCCTTCATTAGCTCACGTTCTTGAACGGTTAGATTGGCATAGTGTTCTTTAAATCGCAGCCAATTTTCCTCACCGGTCCCAAACACGTTCTCCACTTTCTCTTTGCTAAACCCGATGTGAACAATCTGCGGCTGCGTCTCATCTTTACCAAGAACCTTGAGAAGTATCGGATTCTCTTTGCTTTCGATTTCCGGATTTGCCCCAATAACTTCACTGTATGTAATCTCAGTGCCTGGCACCTTCGAAAGGCCGTCTTTATGAGTAGAGGCAATCCACCACTCGGCTATCTTCTTTACAGGCCATCCAAACCAGCGAGATATGCCTGTTCCGCCCCATGCGTATTGTTTTGTGACATAAGCGGCCGCTTCTTCGGCAGGCACAGTATAGATCGGCTTACCCGATGCTATTATCTCCTCAGCCGCGCCGCTCGTAGAGGCGCGAGACGCAGCTCGCTTAGCGGCTTGAGTTACTTCGGCTGGTGTAGCGATAGGGATTGGTGGTTCTAAGGTGTCCCATGGCAAGGTTAGGAAATCGGCTACCAATTCATCTACAACAAGGACCTTGGTAAGCTCGCCATAAAGAGATGTAAGAGTTGGAGGCTGAATGACTACTTCCAATTTAAACCATTTAATTTCAGGCACTATCTCAACATTTTTAACTAAGGCTGGCCTACCGTCAATATCCACGGCATAATAAGGAACAGTCTTAGCGGCTTCTTTAATAGTAGTCTCTTTATGTACCTGCATCTCGTCGAAGCCTAACCTGCCGCTGTATTTAACAGTGTCTGATATATCTTTGAGTAGACGAAACACTTTATCTTCGTCGGTAACTTCGATTGAAATATCATTAAATCTCAATCCACCTAAATTTTCTACAGAATCTACTGCGCCGGGAAGCGCAAGTGCCCACGACCCTGGCTTAAGATGAAACGCATAGATAGCAATCAGTTCTCCCTTTTCATTGTAGAACTTATTCCATTGGATACCTTCGCCTTCTGTTACGTATTTTATATCAAGTAACGGCCTGCCTCGCGTTGATTCCTGAAAATGACCAGGTCCTGTGCTTGCATATTGGATTGAACCAGGCAATGTATTTATCAGGAAATGCGTCTCATGGATTGTGCTGATAAAACCTTCTTCTGTCAAAGGGCCAATGGTGGCCGGAACTTTCACAACACCATGGACCATCAAATAGAGCAATACATTCCTCCATGCCCTACGGAAGAGTTCCATATTATATATCGCTCTTTTAGATATATTAGGACCAATTACTAATTTATAATTTGTAGTAGTGTCCATAGCAGCGCCCATCTTGCCAATGCCTTCTGCGCCTCTATGGTGTATGCCTGGCCTGCCTTCTGCTTCTGCTTGAGGAGTAGGCATTGTTCTTATATCTAAGAAACTCGGCCCATATTTTTCGGGGCCTTTAACCATAGACTCCGGCTCAATGGTAAGCCGCATATTTTCAGCACTAGGCACACCTCTCTCTACCCACGATATGATATTTAACGCCTGGCCTGCTATCAAAATTAAATTTCTCGCCTGTTCGCCATACTGCGGCGCTAATTCTGCAGCTTGTCTTATAACTTCTTCGTAGAACCGGTTTAGATTTTGCAGTAAAATTCTATTTGCTTTATTTTGTGCGTAAGACTGTAATAGAAAATTGCTTAGGCCGACAAAAATTTCAAGTCGTTGTTCTGCAGAATATGAAGTGTTCAATAAAATATGTGCTTCCTCAACAGCCCTGCCGCTTGCTATCAACCGTCCTTGTTCCATGAATTGCGATGGGCCAAACTGACTACCGATTGCGCTACCTTCGGCACCTCTCATCTTAGCTATGAGATCCATAAAGTGCCTTTTCCCGATCTCTCTTCCGAACCACAAAACGGATTGGATATAAATGGCTTTGACGGCTGGATTACTTAAGTCAATTCCAGAAGGCAGTTCATTTATTTGGCGGGTTAAATTCAGTAGGGCCGACTCTTCGACGAACTGAATCCCGTCTTTTTCTTTGAAATTAATAAGATATCTCTCTACCCTGTCTCTTGCTTCACCATATCTTTTTTCATACGCAACAGGATTAGCTATGTCGGCCATATTTGCAGCTTCCTCTCTAATATAATCGCGTAGAGGGAAATATACCGCAAGCTTCGCTTCGCAGGATACCACTATAGGGAATATCCTGAGAAGTTCTTGTAAATCCGTACGGCTTAAATCGGCTATTCTGTATTTGCCCGGCCTTTCAGCAACAGCGGAGTCATACTCTGCCTCTGATGCCTTATAAGAAGCTATCATAACCTCATCCATCACTTCTCTGTTTAACTTATTTATATTATTTATATACTTAGTAAGGTCTTCTCCTGGCTTTAACGGCGCCCCGATTACCATAACAAGATTCTTGTGTTTTGGCTCTGTTCCAGAAGGCCTTGCAACTATCGTAATCTCGGTTCCGTCTGGTAATTTTACTAAAAACTCCAATATGTTCACAGATTCCCTAATTGCCTGCGGCCAAGTTTCAGGATTGGACCCGTATATAGGCTTCATAAGGTCATAATGATCCATCCCTTCCACAAGGGTAAAACTACCCCATTGAAGGAGAGACTCATTGCGTTCTTGCAAAGGTTTTTTCAGTTCAGCCAACACCGTGTTTCGCAGATAGCCCATGATCTTCTCATTTATCATCTTAAAACCATAGCCGCCTGTCATTACCATCGGCTCTAAAAATGTTTTCGAATAACCGTAGATCTGGTATGTTTCCATTAGGTAGTCATACATGGTCTTGTCTTTTGAGAGTTGTTCGGCCGCCAATACAGCAAGGTTAAGTCCTATTACTCCGCTATCTTTATCAATGCTTCCTCTATAACCTATCAGCCCGCCTTCCCCTTCCTCAAATGATTTAACAAAAAAGGCTTCATCGATATTTTCCGTAGTGAACCCAGCTCTTTTCATTAGCACTCCGGTGATGCCATTGAGCTGCCCACTTAGAATGTTGTCTATAATCTCGCCTGTAAACTTAAATCCGACATGATGCTTAATTGTTTTAATATCGACTCTTCCGTTGGTTAGCGCGGCGATCTCTTCGCCTATTCTTTGCGCAATGACCAATTCGAGCGGATTCGATACAACCGTCGTCGCTACAACAAGCTGATATTTGCCGGATTTACTTGGCCCCTTACCGTCTTTCCTTCTATTATCTTCTATATACTTAACAAGCTCTCCGCGTCTTGCTATTTCGCGCAATTTTTCAAGCCTATGCCTAAATAAGATAATTCCAGATTCGTCGTTATCATTAGCTGAGAGCCAATGCAGGCGTATTTTATCACCGGCGCGTTCTATTTTCTGCATGCCGAGGCCGACTCTGTCAGCATCAGGGTCTGTTAATAGACAAATATTATTTAATATGCTGAATGCCCTTATTGCTTTCTCGTTTTCATCATTTGCGTCAAGAACCAATCCGCGTATGAATTTCGATCTTGTCGCCTTGACATGCGCCAATAATTGATCTGCGCCGGCGAAAGGCCCTCTATTCTCGCTTTCGAGTATGTTCATAGGTATTTCATTGCTGTCTTCGTCTATGATAGCTTTTATGGCGGTCTTGCCTTTCAGTTCTCCGTTAAAAAATGAGTCCAGGGTTCTCCTGATCCCTATCTGCATCGCCGTATTAAATGATTTTTCTGCCTCGGGATTCGGAATATTACCATATCCTTCGGGGAATTCCCATGTCGGCACA
Source organism: Candidatus Omnitrophota bacterium (assembly GCA_023247385.1). Classification (GTDB taxonomy): domain Bacteria; phylum Omnitrophota; class Gorgyraeia; order 2-01-FULL-45-10; family 2-01-FULL-45-10; genus JAHFGO01. The sequence continues at coordinate 11,983 of JAHFGO010000031.1, forward strand.
TCCACAGCGCTCCTCAAAACGTTAACTTTCAATCTATCGAAAATGGGCAGTACATTTGTTACACCTGCCCCGTTTATTGCGTTAAATGAAACGAGAAGCCTTTCAAACCACGGCATCAATGCCTGCCATTCTTCTTCGGTATATACATTTTTTACTTCTTCGATGACGTTTGTTGCGTACTCACTATCTAAAATCTTTAGATTCTCGCCGCTTAAAACGATTATCTTGCCTTGTTTTTGAGCTTCTTTATACAGGGTTTCTCTTCCCTTTGTATAGTATGATTCGCCGCCATAATAGTTTATCGTTGTCACTTTGTCGCCTAAATCCATAAGTTTCTGAACTATCTGTGGAGGAGCTTGTGCGCCGCTATTCTCATAGAATTTTGTTCCGTTATTATCATAAGGATTGTGGCTCGAGCTTAATACTATGCCTGCCATCACATTTTGGATACGAGTGAGCGCTTCTCCAGTTTTACCGAAAAATGGCTTAGTTTTAACAACGCTGCCGAACCTATTGACTATAAATGAAAGCCATGGCGTTGACCGCATCTCTTCGCTATGAATGTATGTGATGCCATTGCCTGCGTAAACCAGCCCAACTATTTTAGACAGGTCTTCGGAGGATAAACCAGCCAGCGCAGGACATTTTGCCTCTATGATTTCACGATATTTCTTAAGTGAATGGGTCTCTGCAAAATATTTATGGAATGCCCTCACGTCCCAGGCGCTGGCGACGGCGTCACCTCTCGCTACCTCTTTTGGATATTGCGCCTTTAAATATTCGACATGCCCTTGTGCTGTCACAGCAACCATATACGCGTTCATTCTATTAGGACCGATTCCCATCTTCCAGCGCCTTCCGCCGGTGCCGAAAGGAATAGTTCTCCAGAAACTATCATAAAGCTCCTTTGCTGCTGCCCTGTCAACGCTGGCCAGATCAACCAGATCTAAAAGAGCTTCGCGGTATTCTTTATATCTATCTTCGGTCAGCCACGCTTTCAAATTATCAAGCGTTCTCTGACGAGTTATATCGTTGCTCTTCGCTATTTCTGCTTCTGTCTTGAAAATACTCTCAGCTTTTCTTAATGCTGTGCGTACACGTTGGTGAGGTGTGGTGGTTGGTCCTGTACCCGATGAGGATTGCCTTTCTATGGCAGTTTTCAGTCCCTTTATCTTATCCAGAATCGGCTCGGCTGCATATTTGGCGATATCGGCCTCCACTTTTTCAGGAGCTATATCCCTCTTCTCCATCCTCGCTTGAAGCTTCTCAAATGATGTCGGATTGCCGAATAGATGTTCTTCATTACTATAGATCTCTTTTGCGTCAAGATTTGCAACAGTGCTATCTGCCCACCAGTCATCCATTCCTTCGGCTATATCTTTTAAATTTTTTGGTATGCTTGTATGGACCCAATCGGCTTCGATAGAGAGGTCTTCTTTTACTGAATGAAATAAGAACGTCCTTTCTCCGGCGGTCAGATTGGCAACCGTGGAGCCATAGACAACCGAGCCCTTACCTATAGTAGCGTTACCTAAATTGCTGTTCACCAATACCACGCCATCTACTGAGGCAGCACCGTAAATATTCGTATCGATTAAAACACTGTTTTTGACACTGCCATCCTGAGGATAATCGCATGAACCGATAATGATATTATTGAATTTATCTCGCCTGGTTCCGTCTATGTAGGCAAATTGCCGGGCAAATTCTCCTTCGGGGGTATTTTCCGAAACCTGATGCAGGCATTCCCTTGCTTTCTTAAGCTGGCCTATATCACCCCAATAAAGCTCTTCGCCAAAATCAACAACCTTTATCTGAAGCGGAGATCCCTTGGCCGCCTCTATAGCTTTTCTTAATTCCTGACATTTCTTACGAAAATCAAAATTCCATTTGGTTTGGCACGCTTCAACTAATTCTCTTAGTCCCTTATCTCTTTTGTATTCGGTATTCCACTCATCATCATTTAGAAATAATCCTTCTATCAAATATCCATCAACATCTAATATCGCTGTAGCCGGAACTTCTCCGAATATCTCTTGTGCCTTCTCTAAAAATAGATAGGAAAATGCCGGGCTTCCAATGTGCACCATGGCTTCAGCGTCCTCTAGATCGGGTGCGCTATCAGTTACCCCAAGTTTTTTAAGAAGCTCATCGCGATCTCGTCTTCTGGCCCATCCAGTTAGATTGCCGTCATTATCCGCATTCAGCCACTCTTTATTTTTGGCCATATCATCAGTGATTAGCACTTTCGACCCGAACCGGATGATATCGGCATTACTCAAGTCCATCTTTATGTCTTTCATGAGACTGGCCGCTATTTGCGGCTCATCTCCCCATTTCCATGCCATGCCAGAGAATCCTAAGCGCTTTAAATGATAAGCGACGAGATTCCATGTATATAACGAAGCCGAAGCGCCTGTAAGCCAACTGCTCTTTTCATTTGCCCTTATCAGCATCGGGAAGAACGGCTTTATTCCAAACATCCTCTGCGTAAACGGGCTCATCCGCTTGCCCTTACCAGGCATCATTATCCCAAGGCTGACATTGCCTTTTTTGAAAGCGCCGACTCCGCCAAAGTGCTTTATGGCGTCTAAAAGTCCAAAAAGCTGCCCCCGGCGCGGTGACTCTTCGTGCGCTAAAATCCTGACGTTTCCGTCATTTCTCAAGATATCTGTCAATACCTTCTTAAGACCCGACTCAACAACATTTGCGTCACCGCCATTAACTATAGCTATCACTTCGCTAACACCACCTCTACCAGCGACTATGTCGCGCAATTCGCGCAGGTTCTCCATTTTGATCGGTAACGATGCGCCTGTCGCTGAGGCGCGATATGCTATGGGAGCGGGTATCGCTCTTTCCGGATATCTCGCTTCGAACACCTCCTTCGCTAACTTCACCATAGCGTCTCTATGCTGCTCATAAGTTCCACTACGGTCTTTCCTTATAGCATTGTCGATTCCAAGCGTAAAGGCTTGCAGGAGAATCTCTTTGTCATGAGGCAGGCCTTGGTTTCCAGCGAACTTTTCGGCCTTTGCAATCCATGTCGTAATATAGCGGTGTGCAAAATCTTGTTCGACCTCACCGGCCCGCTCAACCCTGCCCGCTAGCACACCAAGGCCTTTTTGACGTATCCCCAATCCGCGCGCCGCAGAGATGAGATACGGCGCCAAGAGGCCCTTCTTCACCTCTTTCGCTTCCACAGGGGTGACGAGTATATCTTCGAGCGGCGTGCGCTGGTTTGTTAAAATCTGTATATACGGACTTGGAACGTCTTTAGTGATGTTGGGGCACACAACCATGTAAGAAATATTCTGCTTTTCCAACATTTTGGTAATGCCTTCCGAATGAAATCCTCCAGTGATGAGCACGGCTACTTGCAGCCTATCTTTCTTCATCGCATTTAGCGTATTTTCTACAATCGCTTTATCGCGTTTTATTGCGATGGAATAGAAATCTTCTAATTTAGGAATGGAATTCGCTACAGCGTCATTTGGAGTTTCTACATCGTAGGATAACCCGTATTGGATGGTCTTCTTCTTAAGAAAATCTGAAAATGCTTCATAGGAGAATTCTTCTTTATGGCTCTGGTAATAATCGAAATCCCCGTTTAAGAGTTTTATATTGACTAATCCAAGCAATGTGTCGATATGGCGGGATAATCGCTCAAGCGTCCTCTGATCGTTGTTCTGAAATAGCTTTTCTTTTATCGCAATCTCTATTCTTTTTATGTCATTAAATAATTTTTCGTTCTCTATCTTTGAATAGGCAGAATTATAGATTATATAATTGTATAGATTGGAATAAGTTTTCGCGAGATCGATCTCATTTTTGATAGAAAGATTTTTAAGGTAGCTATAATAGTCGGCTGAGGAAATTTTCCCGACTTTAAACGAGAGGGATTGGGATACAAGTTCCGTGAGAACATCCTTGGAAAGCCTCTTGCTCAATTCATCGATTAAGTTGTTTCGTTCTTTATCAGTAACATTAAAGTCTATCTTCTTTTCATAAATAAGAACGCTTATAAGGCGGAAGAAGTTTTCGTACTCTCTCAAATTTATTTTCTTCTTTTCAGCCATGCCCTGCAGAAATCTCGCGTAATCATTGAATTGTATCTTCTTCGATTCATAATCCTGCATCTCTGCATCCAACATCTTTAATTCTTCGTTATATATATAAGTTTTAAGCCTATTAAGGATGGTCTTTATTTGGTTAAAATATTTTTCGGTTTCGTTCTTGAATGGGTAGCTCGACGTGAAGGCATTCAGATTTTCGATATAATAGGAGCGGGTCTCCGCGCCGAAGAGCGTTATGGGATAATCGGATGTTATGGAAAGAAATTCGGGGCCTGTTATCTCGCCCTTTCTCATGAAGTAATCGGCAACCTCTTTCCTGATCTCGTCATCGGGGAATGCCTTGAACCAAGATGTATCAACTACGCCGTCAGCCCCTTCTACGGATACAAGGGTCAGGTTGTTATTTTTTATCAGGTTCTCTAATATCTTTACTATATTGGATTGGGCTTCGTAATTACAATGCGCGTCCTGGATATGCACGACAAGCCTCCCGCTACTGCCTACGAACTTAGATTTAACAAGGCCGAAATCTCTCGGGATGACTATCTTTTCCGGATCCGTAGTTATTTCTGGCTGTTTTGATAGATTAGCTAGCTGGTCTTTAGGTAAGGCAAAAGCTATATTTGAGATAATAAAAGCCTGAAGGATAAGAATAGAAATGAGCTTGCTGCTTAAGCCTTTCCTTTTAGGCATATGTAGAAATGGCATGAAATCCTCCTTCTCCTTTTTTATCTTCATGTTTAATGAATAATATATAGGTTTTTATTAAGTTTACACATAAATATATCATATATAAATTTATTGTCAATACAAAAATACTAACTTTTTTAAACCTTAATTTACGCTGCCTGGAGCAGTAACTTCATTGCTTCCCTATGAGCGCGTATCTCCTTTTCGTAGTCTATCGGCATAGCTTTAGGTAGATAGATGAATTTACCATTTCTGTAATCAGAGATACCTGGAATCTGGATCCATTCGTCAGGTCTGGCGAATAGTTCGAATAGTGCCTCATAGCTATTTGTGTCGAGGTAGTCTGAGTCTTTTGAGCTTCTCGTTAATTCGAGCGTTGTTATCCCTTCGTAGGTTATAGCTTCGTCTTCTCTTGACCTTATACCTACGTGTTTATACTTGCCTTCACCTTCTCCTCTTAAGCCTTGTAGGTCTTTATGCAGGGCCTCTCTCTCCACATCTGTTCTGGCCATCTTTACTTCTATGAGGCCTGTTAAGCCCAATACGTCTATGTACTTCTTGGCGTCTCTTTCTGTCATATTTTGGTCTGTGATGGCGACTATCTCTTTTATAGGATCTTGTTCTTTGTTTGTTATACCTAGTCTATTCCATCTTGCTCTAATCTTGTCTCTTAGGCTGAACATCATCTGAGAGTCTAATACGCCTTGAGTCGTTACAGAGACTGCTTTCTCTTGTGTTTGGATAAAGGACGTAAGCTTCGCGCTTTCAGGATGCTTGAATGTCTGGGCGATGTTACGTGTGCGTAGGGCGAGTGCCTGTTTCAATTGCTCGATACTGGTAGGGGATATTCTTGGTAGTTCTTTAGCTATCTCCTCTAATTTTAACTGCAATTGGCCTATGGAGCTTTCGCTTATCCTATTTTCCTCTATTAGATATTTTAGGTCCTCTAAGTGTTTTCTAAGTTCTTCGATATTTATTGTGGCACCTTGTATATTTAAGACTGTTGAGTATCTTAGGCCCTCTATGGAGAGAAGTTCATCAGGATTTGGCGTATCCATCATTTGTATATTATAGTTGGCCTTGCCGAATATTTTATCTAGCTCTTCTCTTATGAGGCCTATCTTCTCGGATGTTGAGGTATCTTTTGGTATACCGATTATTATGTCGGGCGCTGCAGGTTGGGTTGAGACGCCGCTCGCTGAGCCGCGGCCACCCGATGCGGGAACACGATGCGAAGGTTTTATCCCCCAAACGCCTTTTTTCTTCAATTCTGTTTTTGTAGGTTGCTCGGTTTTTCTACCAAGCACTTGATTGGGCATATTTAAACGAACACCGCTTATGATAAGCTTACCTTCTTTTTCAGGATCTTCGCCAAATATTTCAGGCCTGGCGGCCTTCAATTTCTCTATGCCTGCTTGTATCTCTTTATCAAATTCAGCTAATTGAGGTAGATATGTTATTGCTGAAACGAGAGTATGTAAAAGTTCCATAAACCCGGGCTCGCCCCTATCAAAGAAGTATCGATTGAATTCATACCGCTCCTTTAACACAGGATCTAGTTCTAGCAGCTTGATAAATAAAGAGTTATTTAATTCCTCCCTTCTCCCTTGCTGTCTTAGTGTTGCGACTTCCTTAAAATCTGATAATTCATACTCATCCGAGACGGCTAAATTTACATA
>JAHFGO010000153.1 GCA_023247385.1 Candidatus Omnitrophota bacterium
GCATCTTGCCACGAAGAAATGATTCTATCAAAAAAATTACTGACCGAATTACTACAGAAACAGGTTGCCCATTGTAAAGGCATCACAGGAGCAACACAGGTCATTTTTATACGACTTGAAAGTTTAGGAGGCAAGAATAATAATACGAGGGAAATCGACAAAAGGATAATTATGGTTGCGGGGGGATTTTTTATGAGACTGCCAAAACTAGGAGTGGATGTCCTCATCCTGTAAAACAGCTTTATATAAATCAAGATTTTCGAGGAGATAGCCCGTTCCTCTTGCAACGGCTGTTAAAGGATCATTAGCAACCTGTACCGGTAGCCCTGTCTCTGCTACCAACAGTTTGTCGAGATTTCTAATCAATGCGCCTCCGCCTACCAGAACCAAACCATTTGTTAATAAGTCCGACGCCAACTCAGGCGCCGTCTTTTCGAGGGTAGACTTCACTGCAATGACAATTTTATCGATCGGCTCTTTTAAAGCCTCTCGGATTTCTTCCGAGGTAATGTTTGTTGCCCTGGGTAAGCCCGCAATAGCGTCACGCCCTTTAATTTGCATCGTCAATTCCTCCTCCAAAGGATAGGCAGACCCAATTTCTATCTTTATTTGTTCAGCCGTTCGGTGCCCGATGTCTAAGTTATAGGTTTTCCGGATGTATTGGACGATGGCTTCATCAAATTCATCACCTGCAATCCTAAGGCTTTCGTGCGTGAATATATCGCCAAGCGAAATGACCGCTACTTCAGTTGTTCCCCCTCCAATATCAACTACCATACTGGCTACGGGTTCTCCTACAGGAAGACCTACCCCAATTGCCGCTGCCTTAGGTTCAGAAACAAGATAGACCTCTCGTGCGCCTGCGCGCTCTGCCGAATTAACTACTGCCCGTTTTTCCACGGCCGTAATGCCCGAAGGTATCGCAATCAGAACCCTGGGACGAACGCCCCATTTCCGCTTATGAACCTTTGTGATGAAATATTTGAGCATCGCCTCGGTAATATCAAAATCCGCTATGACGCCATTTTTCAAGGGACGGATAACAGAGATACTGCTTGGCGCCCTCTCAAGCATGGCTTTGGCAACGTTTCCTACCGCATTTCCATTTAAAAGAACTTTATTTGTTCCTGGTCTCACCGCCACAACAGAAGGCTCTGATAATACAATGCCATGTCCCGGTATGCAGACAAGCGTGTTTGCCGTACCAAGGTCAATCCCCATATCCGTTGAGACGAAACCTAATATGAAATCTACTGGATGCATGATAGGTATTGCTCCAAAAAAAGCCTTAATTCCCTTTCTCAATTTTTAGATATACTATTTAAGAAAGTTTTTGATGCCTTTTACAAGTTAAAGGCTCTGGCGATTTATTCTGTAAGAACTCCTATTTTCAGCAACTTTTTCTACCCTTTTTTACTGCCATCTTTGTAAAAAGCGCAACCCTTAGGGTGTTAAGTGCTGCTTGCTTTAAATGTAAAATTTCACCGCCTCGTTCTTTTTCACAAGTATTGTCGCTTTTTATAGTTACCTTAAAGTCGAATTATACGGTTAATGTTTGTAAATTGTCAAGTGGAAAGTCCTTTTGAAAAAGCTAGAAGAAGCATGGTTCCCAATGCTGTTGTACAAAGGATTGCAAACCAATCACCACACGCGGTGTAGATAGAATTATGCTTTTTAATGAATTTTATCCGATTTACGAGCGTGCCGCAAATCTCTTTATATTTCCCTTTGGAATCTGATAATTTGTCATAAATAGTTCCGTCAGGAGCAACAAAGGCCGATATACCCGTATTGGCTGCACGCGCCATACAAAAGCGATTTTCTACCGCCCTGAACACCATAATTGCAAGATGTTGATCCATCTCTGCGCTGTCGCGGAACCAACCATCGTTCGTTACATTTAACATAAAATCGGCTCCATCTTTCTTAAATTTTCTGATTAAAGATGGCACGGTATCCTCGTAGCAGATAGATGACCCAAAAGTAAAGCTTCCATTTCCCAGCGTATCCAAATGGAATAATGTTCGCCTGTGGCCATGAGTTAATCCAATTTCATAAGGTACAAGCTTGGCAAGAAATGGTAAATACTTTTTCAATGGTGTGAATTCCCCAAATGGCACAAGATGAATCTTATCATAGCGGTCTACGAATCTTCCCTCCCTGTTATAGTAATAGGCACTGTTGAAATAAATCTGCTCCTCTCCAACAAGGGTTAATGCGAGAGACCCCAAAAGTAAGTTCGTATTTAAATCCTGTGCCAACTGGACCGTTGTGAGTTGCGATAGTACGTCGATCTTTCTCCCCGTAAGTTCGGGATTGATGTTGAGCAATCCCGGCATCATGGTCTCTGGCCACACAAGCAGGTCAATCGATTTGCCTTTTACGCCCATTGACAGGCCAGAATATTTTTTTAGGACTTGAATTTGATCTTCTTCGGTAGCCTCAAATTTTAAATCCTGTGGTATATTCCCTTGTATCAAGCATAGTGTCGGACCTTCTTGGGGGTTATAATTTTTGAGCCAGCACAAACCATAAGATAGAATGGCTATGAGGAGTATGAAAGGTAAAATACACGCTAGGCTAAAAAAAATAAATTTTCTCCCTGGAAACAAGCATTCATAGTATTTCCCAGCAAAACCCACTCTTTCCGACAAGTTTTTTACCTCACTCAATTCTCCCG
>JAHFGO010000103.1 GCA_023247385.1 Candidatus Omnitrophota bacterium
GAACAAGGGGATAGTCAACAACAGGTTGTCAGAAAAGATATTCAACATCCTTTCCGAGAAAGGAATACCTACCCATTTTATGAAACGCCTCAATGATAGGGACATGCTGGTAAAAAAAGTGCAGATCGTTCCAGTAGAAGTTACTATAAGAAACGTGGTGGCAGGCGGGATGGCAAAACTATTGGGACTGGAAGAAGGGATCGTGTTAAAAGAGCCGGTTCTCGAATATCATTATAAAGAAGATAAATTACACGATCCCCTGATAAACGACTATCACATTAAGGCATTAGGCATAGCCACCGATAAGGAGCTTGCCGCTATAAAAAAGTATTCATTCAAGATAAACAAAGTCCTTAAAGATTTTTTTGATTCGAAAAACCTGATGCTCGTCGATTTCAAACTGGAGTTTGGGCGCTGCAAAGGAAAGATACTTTTAGCCGATGAGATTTCGCCTGACACGTGCCGGCTTTGGGATAAAACTACAAGAGAGAAGCTCGATAAAGACCGTTTCCGAAGGGATATGGGAAATGTCGAAGAGGCGTATCAAGAGGTGCTACGAAGGGTGATGGAGTAGTGCCGATACCACCCCGGAGGTGTGCAAACACACCTCCGGGGTATGCAAAGGGTTATATAAGATGCGAAAAATTACCTATAAATCGGCGGGTGTTGACATCGATAAGGCCAATCGTCTCATACGGGATTATAAGAATTCCGCAAGTCGAACAAAAACGAAGGGCGTTATAAGTGATATAGGAAGCTTCGGCGGACTCTTGAGGCCCAATTTTAAAAAATTTAAAGATCCCATCCTTGTCTCTTCCACAGACGGCGTCGGGACAAAATTAAAGCTTGCATTTTTAGTCAATAAACATGACACGATAGGCATTGATCTTGTCGCGATGAGCGCTAATGATATATTGTGCTCCGGCGCAGAGGGCCTGTTTTTCCTGGATTATATTTCGACGGGGAAGATAAACGTATCTACATTAAGAGATGTTGTTAGAGGCATCGCCACAGGCTGTCGGCAGGCAGGATATGCCCTAATCGGCGGTGAGACCGCAGAGATGCCGGGCATGTACCAGAGCGGCGAATACGATCTCGCAGGATTCGGTGTGGGCATTGTTGATAGGCGAGATATCATTGATGGAAGCGGCATAAGGCCGAACGATATAGTTTTGGGATTGGAATCGAGCGGCCTGCATTCAAACGGGTATTCACTTGTTCGAAAAGTATTTACTGAAAATGAATTAAGGCAGTATTCGGATGAACTATTAAAACCCACCCGCCTTTACTGTAAGGCCGTCTTAGCCTTAAAGAAAAGAATAAAGATAAAAGGCATTGCCAATATAACTGGAGGCGCATTCTACGACAAGATCCCAAGAATAATACCAAAAGGCACGGCTATCGAGATATATAAAGATTCGTGGCAAGTTTCATGGATATTTAGGCTCATCAAGAAGAAGGCAAATTTGAATGACAGCCAGATATATAGAACGCTTAATATGGGGATAGGGATGGTTTTGGTATTGGCTAAGCGTGATGTTGATAACGCAACTAAAATTTTAGCGAGCTATAGGGTCAAATCACATGTCATTGGTAGAGTTAGAAAAGGGCAAAGAGAGGTAGTAGTAGCGTAAAGTGTAAAGCGAAAAGTGTAAAGTTACACTTTAGTTTTACGTTTTGCACTTTGAACTTTACGCTAAAGAGGCTAATATGCGGATATTAGTGATTGGTTCAGGCGGCCGGGAGCATGCATTATGCTGGAAGATCGCGCAAAGCCCTAAATGCGAAAAGCTCTACTGTGCTCCTGGTAATGCCGGCGTATCCGAAATTGCGGAACTTGTAGATATAAAGACAGATGATGTGGACGCTCTTTTAAAATTCGCTAAAACAAAATCAATAGATCTTACAATTGTGGGGCCTGAGATGCCGCTTGTAGGCGGCATCGTTGATAGATTTGAAAAAGAGAATTTGAAAATTTTTGGCCCTACGAAAGAGTTTGCTATGCTCGAAGGCAGCAAGGTATATGCGAAAGAATTAATGAAGAAATTAGGTGTTCCGACATCGGATTTTAGGGTATTCGAAAGAATAGACGATGCACTAAAATATATAGAGACTAAAAAAATGCCTGTGGTAATCAAGGCCGACGGCCTATGCGCCGGCAAGGGCGTTGTAATATGTAAGGCTTCGAATGAGGCAAAGAATACTTTAAAAAAGATGATGGTAGATAAAATATTTGACTCCGCAGGTGAGCGTGTAATAATTGAAGAGTGCCTTGCTGGAGAAGAAGCGTCCATCATTGTGATATCAGATGGTAAGAATGTCGTTCCATTAGCGTCGAGTCAGGATCATAAGAGAATATTTAATAATGACAAAGGCCCAAATACCGGCGGCATGGGTGCATATTCACCAGCACCTATCATTACAGACAAGCTTTTTAAAAAAATACTAGACACGGTTATATTCCCGGTCATAAAGGGGCTAGCTAAAGAAGGGAAATCTTATAAAGGAGCTCTCTACGCGGGCATAATGGTGACTGACAGAGGCCTGTTCGTTTTAGAATTTAATGCAAGATTCGGCGATCCGGAAACACAGGCAATACTGCCTCGCCTCAAGAGCGATTTAGTAGAAGCAATAAATAGGGCTGTGATTGGGCAGCTTGGAGATTATAATCTGGAATGGGACGCTCGTCCATGCATCTGTGTTGTGATGGCGTCTGGCGGATATCCGGGAGACTACGAAAAAGGCATGGAAATAAAAGGTTTGGATGAAGTAAAGAAGATGAAAGACGTCATCGTCTTTCATGCGGGCACAAAATTAGCGAAATCCTTCACAGATAAGAGAAAGTTATATATTACAAATGGCGGCAGAGTTTTGAATGTGACAGCTCTTGGAGATGATTACGCCTGCGCGGTAGATAATTGTTATAATGCAGTGAAGAAGATACATTTTGAGAAGATGCAGTATAGGACGGATATCGCCAGGAGGGCGCTTAAATGAAACCTATTGTGGCAATAGTGATGGGCAGCGATTCAGACTTACCTATTATGGACGAGGCTGCGAAGATACTCGAAGATAACAAAATAGCGTTTGAAGTAAAAATATTATCAGCGCACCGTTCCCCTGAGGGCGTAGCGAAATTTGCCAAGACAGCCAGAAGAAGTGGCCTAAAAGTCATAATTGCTGGCGCTGGCGGCGCAGCGCATCTGGCAGGAGTGATAGCAAGCCTTACGACGCTGCCGGTCATAGGCGTCCCCATGGAAACGAATGAACTGAAAGGCATAGATTCCCTTTTTTCCACAGTTCAAATGCCATCAGGTGTTCCTGTTGCAACAGTCACGATCGGGAAGACCGGTGCAAAGAATGCTGCGATACTGGCGCTTGAGATTTTGAGCATCTGGGATAAAAATATAGAAAAAAAATTAGAGACCTTTAAAAAAGCCCTCGCCGAAAGCGTGAGGCCAAAGAATAAAAAACTGTGATGCATTCTTTGAAAAATACTGCTGTATTAAAAGTAAATCCGGATGCGCCAGCCAGAGAATTGATTGATTATAGTGCCAAAGTCATAAGAGGTGGTGGCCTCGTTGTTTTTCCTACTGAGACTGTTTACGGCGTGGCAGCTAACTTTTTAAAGAAAGCGGCTATAGACAAGTTATATAAAATTAAAAAGAGGCCAAGGGGGAAACCTTTGACAATTCATATTGCAAGCCTCGATACTATAAAAGTTTTGGGCTGTAAAATTAGTAAGGAGGCGAAAGCATTAATATACAAATTTTGGCCTGGCCCGCTCACTATAATATTGAAATCTCGAAACAAAAAAAAGATAGGTTTCAGGATGCCTGATAATAAAATAGCGCTCGATCTCATTAAGGCGTCCGGAGTTCCTGTTGTTGCTCCAAGCGCAAATATTAGCGGGAAGAATCCTCCGAGAAGCGCAAAGGCCGTCTCGAAAGAGCTTGATGGAAAGATAGATGTCCTGCTCGACGGCGGGAGAACGAAAGTGGGCATTGAATCTACTGTGGTAGATTTAACTGCAAAACCGTTTAAGATTTTAAGGGAAGGCGCAATAAAGCGAAGCACCATATTTAAAATAATTTATGGACAAGATAAAATCGATATTGTTCGTCTGCACCGGCAATAGCTGCAGGTCTATAATGGCAGAGGGGCTCATGAAGAAATACTTAAAAGAGCTCGGAAAGGACTATATAGAAGTGCGATCAGCAGGGATCAGTGCTCTGGCCGGATTCCCACCGACACAGGAAACGATAGATGTTATGAAACAGGAGAACGTTGATGTCTCAAGCTTTTACTCAAAGAAGGCCACTGAGGATTTGATAAAAAATTCCGACGTCATCTTAGTGATGGAAAAGATGCACAAAGACTTCATTGATAAGATAGCTCCTGAGGCCGCATCGAGGACATATCTATTAAGGGAATTCCAGGCAAGTAGAGATAAAGCTCGCTTGGGGAATCATAATATTCCGGATCCCATAGGCAAACCAATGGATTATTATAAACTTTCTTTTCAATTGATTAAAGAACAGATAGAAAGGATTGCTAAATTACTATGAAAGTTGCGATAGGAAGTGACCACGGCGGTTATGAATTAAAAAACAAAGTAGTGAAATTTTTAAAAGAAGAGGGATATGCTATAGAAGATTTTGGGACTCATTCTAAAGAGACTTGCGACTATCCTATGATAGGTTTTGAAGTAGCGAAAACTGTCAGCGAGGGCAGGGTGGAGCGAGGCATACTTATCTGCAAGACAGGCGTCGGGATGGCAATAATTGCGAACAAACTACATGGTGTCAGGGCTGCCGCATGCTATGATATAGATATGGCGAAATCTTCAAGAGAGCATAACGATTGTAATGTCATAGTGCTGGCTGCGAACTACAGCGATTTTAAGAAATCTAAGGAGATGCTAAAAATATGGCTTAAGACAGGATTCTTGGGTGAACGTCATGCTCGGAGGGTGAAGCAGATTAAGGATATTGAATCGAAACTTCACAAAAACCACACTTTACACTAAAGGGAAGTTCCATATGCAGCTGTATTTGGTAAGCATATGAAGCTAAAGGAACGATAAAGATGGGAAATTTAAAAAAGAAGGATCCACAGATTTACAGAACAATTTTAGACGAGACTAAACGGGAAAATGACAATCTGGAATTAATAGCAAGTGAAAATTTTGTAAGTGAGGAGGTCCTTGAGGCGCAAGGGTCTGTCCTGACGAATAAATATGCCGAAGGATATCCCAAGGCGCGCTGGTATAATGGCTGCAGGTATGTGGATATTGTAGAGAATATAGCCATAGAACGCGCCAAGAAAGTTTTTGGTGCAGAGCATGTTAACGTCCAGCCCCATTCCGGCACGTCAGCCAATATGGCGATATATTTTGCGATGTTAAGCCCAGGCGACACAGTGCTCTCAATGGACTTATCTTGCGGAGGGCATCTCTCGCATGGCCATCCGCACAACTTCTCCGGAAAATTTTATAAGATAGTGCCATACACCGTAAATCTCAAGACTGAGATGCTCGATTACGATGAAATCGAGAGATTAGCAAAAAAGCATAGACCTAAAATGATACTCGCAGGCGCCTCAGCATATCCCCGGGCCATGGACTTTAAAAAATTTCATGAGATTGCGGAATCAGTCGGCGCAATTCTATTTGTAGACATTGCGCATATAGCTGGGTTAGTTGCCGCAGGGCTTCACCAGAATCCTGTCGACTATGCAGAGTTTGTCACTTCTACTACCCACAAGACGATGCGAGGGCCCCGAGGCGGATTCATAATGTGCAAAAAAGAGTTTGCGAAGAAAATAGATATGCAGATATTCCCCGGTATTCAGGGGGGGCCATTAATGCATGTCATTGCCGCCAAGGCAGTTTGCTTTAAAGAAGCCCTTAAACCGGAGTTCAAAAGATATCAAAGTCAGATTATTAAGAATGCGAGGGCACTATCAAGCGAGATGGCAAAACTTGGCTATAGGATTGTTGCCGGCGGAACAGACACACACCTATTTTTAGTA
>JAHFGO010000032.1:0-4932 GCA_023247385.1 Candidatus Omnitrophota bacterium
GTAGATAGCGCAAAATGTAAGGGTTGTTACCTGTGCATAGTAAATTGTCCGCAAGGGCTTATAAAGATAACAAAAGAATTGAATACAAAGGGCGTTAAGCCAGTAGTATTCTCCGGCGGAAAATGTACCGGGTGTTCTATGTGTGCACTGATCTGCCCAGAAACTTGCATATTGGTGTATAAATAGCCTGCCTGCCGGCAGGGAGGGAAAAGTGACATGACAGGGAAAGTTCTTATGTGCGGGAATGAGGCATGCGGCGAGGGGGCAATACTAGCTGGCTGCAAATTTTATGCTGGCTACCCAATTACGCCGCAGAATGAGCTCACCGCCTACGTTGCAAAGCGCATGAACGAAACGGGAGGCGTCTTTTTACAGGCGGAGTCCGAGCTCGCCGCTATAAACATGGTCTTCGGCGCATCAGCAGCTGGTGCAAGGGCGATGACTTCGTCATCGAGCCCAGGCATAAGTTTAAAACAGGAAGGCATATCCTATCTTGCAGGGTGTGAACTTCCTTGTGTGGTCGTGAATATGCAAAGGGGCGGGCCAGGGCTTGGCAATATAGCGCCATCTCAGGCAGATTATTTTCAGGCTGTAAAAGGAGGCGGCCATGGCGATTATAAGCTGATCGTCTTAGCACCGGCCTCTGTGCAGGAACTTTTAGAATACACATATTTGGCATTTGACCTTGCCGATAAGTATAGGAATCCGGCATTCATATTAGGCGATGGGCTCTTGGGGCAGATGATGGAGCCTATTCAGTTATCAGCTGTCAGTTCTCAGTTGTCAGTTGTAAGTAAACCTTGGGCCCTGACCGGATGCAAAGGAAGAAAACCTAACATAATAAGATCTTTGTTGTTAGCCGAGGGCGCACTGGAAGAGCACAATAAAAAATTACAAGAGAAGTTCAAAAGAATGAAAGAATCAGAGGTGCGCGTTGAAAGCTTCCACCTCAAAGATAGTGAAATAGTTTTGGTCGCTTATGGATCTGTTGCGAGAATAGCAAAAGCTACAATGGAGAACGCTAGATCTATGGGTTTGAGAGTGGGCCTCATAAGGCCGATAACGCTGTGGCCATTTCCAGACGATATAATAGAAACAATGGCCAGTAGAGCGAAGAAATTCCTCGTGGTGGAGATGAGCGCAGGTCAGATGGTCGAGGATGTGAGGTTAGCTGTAAACGGCAAAGCGAAAGTTAATTTCTATGGAAGGATGGGTGGAGGCATTCCAACAGAAGACGAGATACTGCATGAGATAGAGGTGTTTGTATGAAGAAAACGATTAAAAAAGAGAATAGTGCTTCAGAGGCCCTTATTTTTTCTCGTCCAGTAAGTCTTATCGATGTAGAGAATCACTACTGTGCTGGCTGCGGCCATGGCATTGTTCACAGACTGATATGTGAAGTTATTGATGAGTTTGCCATTCGGGAAAAAGTGATAGGAGTGGCGCCAGTAGGCTGTGCAGTCATAGCATATGACTACTGGGACTTTGATGTCGCGGAGGCAGCCCATGGAAGAACCCCTGCAGTAGCTACTGGCATCAAGAGGATGTTGCCAGATCGTATAGTATTTAGCTATCAGGGCGATGGCGATCTTGCGGCCATAGGCACCAGCGAGATAATCCATACTGCGAATCGCGGCGAGAATATAACAGTAATATTTGTAAATAACGGAGTTTATGGCATGACCGGAGGCCAGATGGCTCCTACCACGCTGGCAGG
The DNA here is from genome assembly GCA_023247385.1 of Candidatus Omnitrophota bacterium. Taxonomy (GTDB): domain Bacteria; phylum Omnitrophota; class Gorgyraeia; order 2-01-FULL-45-10; family 2-01-FULL-45-10; genus JAHFGO01. The sequence continues at coordinate 1,718 of JAHFGO010000032.1, forward strand.
CCAGAAGACATCCACCACATTATCTGGCAGGAGCTTAAAGCGCGACGGCTATCCGATTAAGATGCTGGAAATGCTTGCGGTTCTGCCGGGAACAAAATATGCCGAGCGAGTTTCGGTTCATTCCGGTCAAGAGGTCTTAAGGGCAAAACGCGCCATAAAGAAGGCTTTCAAGATGCAGATAGATAATAAGGGTTTTTCAATAGTTGAGGTCTTATCCATGTGTCCAACCTATTGGGATATGACGTCCATTCAGTCCGCTGATAGAATAAAAAATGAAGTGACCACATTCTATCCTCTCGGCGTGATCAAAAGTTGCTAGATATTATGAAAAGGCACTGTAAAAAAAGGCTAAAGAGCACGAAGGCCCATAGAGCAAAAAAATACTGCGAAGAGATATTGTGTGCAGGCTTCGGCGGCCAGGGCATAATGTTCATGGGAAAACTCTTGGCCCAGGCCGGCCTTCTATCCGGTAAATATGTGACGTGGATGCCGTCTTACGGTGCTGAAGTGCGTGGCGGGACAGCTTACTCTATGGCTAAGATATCAAATAGGGAGATAGCAGATCCTGTAGTGACAAATCCAGACATATTGATCGCCATGAACAAACCATCTCTTCTTAAATATGAAGGAAAGGTAAAAGAGGACGGCATTCTGATATCAAATAGGTCGCTGATAGATAATTGCCCTAAAAGGAAGGGCATCGGTCTAGTAAATATACCAATGACTGAGATAGCGTCTAAGCTAGGGGATACGAGAGGAGCTAATATGGTGGCGATAGGTGCATTGATAAAAAGATCAAAAATACTTTCCATGAAAAATGTCATTCTTGCGCTAGAGTACATTTTAAAAAATAAAAAAGATCTCTTTTTGCTGAACAAGAAGGCGCTAGAAGCCGGATACAAAGGGCAATTATGATAAGAGTCCGCTTTGCTCCGAGCCCGACAGGTTATTTACACATAGGAAGCGCGAGGACCGCCTTATTCAACTGGCTATACGCGCGGCATAATAAAGGAAAATTTTTATTAAGAATTGAAGACACTGACAGATTAAGGTCGAAAGAGGAGTATTTAGACGAGATACTCGGCTCTTTGAAATGGCTGTTCATGAATTGGGATGAAGATCCGACGTTTCAGTCGCGGCGTTTCGATCTTTATAAAAGATATGCAGAAGATCTTCTAAAGAAGGGTCTTGCATATATGGAAGGAGAGGCTATAATATTCAAAGTTGAGAAAGACCTGACTGTATCATTTGACGATATGATCCATGGCAAGATAGAGGTCTCGACGAATGAACTAAAGGATCAGGTTTTAATGAAGTCCGACGGCACGCCAACGTACAACTTTGCCTGCGTCATAGACGATGTCGAGATGAAGATAACGCATATCATACGCGGAGATGACCACATCTCGAATACGCCAAAACAGATTTTATTATACAGGGCCTTGGGTCTAGCGATACCGAATTTCGCGCACATGCCTTTGATATTAAGTAAGGACGGAGGGCGGCTTTCAAAACGCCATGGAGCGACCAGCATATTCGAATATAAAAGGGAAGGATTTTTGCCTGAGGCGCTTGTGAATTACCTTTCCCTTATGGGGTGGGCTCCGGGTGAGGACAGAGAAATATTGCCCCTGGATGAGATTATAAAATTGTTTGATATCAAAGATGTCAATAAGACAGGCGCTACTTTCGATATGGATAAATTAAGCTGGATGAACGGACAATACATAAAAGATATGGATCTGGCCGACATTGTATCAAGATCGGAAATTTTTTTGAAAGGAAATGGCATTATAGATGACAAATTTGATGAAGCAAGATGGTCCGATATAGTCAAGGCCTATAAGGAAAGGGCCAGAACCTTGGAAGACTTCATCGGCATCTACAAGATATTCTTCCATGACGCGATAGAATATGATGAAGCTGCGGTAGAAAAATATTTGAAAAAATCCAATTCAAAAGATATATTGAATAGGTGCAGGGTTGTTTTAAAAAGCGCGTCTAGTTTCAATAAGGCTTCAATCGAAGAAGCTTACAGGAAACTTGCAGATGACATGAAGCTGAAAGCAGCAGAGCTCATACATCCAACGAGAGTCGCTATAAGTGGAAAGACAGTCGGCGCAGGGCTATTTGACATGATGGAACTTTTAGGCCGCGATAAGGTTTTGAAACGGCTTGAGAGATTTTGTTAAAGTTGGGAGGTAGTGTAACGGTAGCACTGCAGACTCTGGATCTGCCTGTCTTGGTTCGAATCCAAGCCTCCCAGCCAAATTCGCCGAAGGCGAATTTGATCCTGAGGAAGCGACCAATGGAAGCTTACGAAGAACCTTTAAACTATTAATTTTCTTTAAATTTTCGTTATAATTTATAACACATTTTTGCGCGGGTGGCGGAACTGGCAGACGCGACAGTTTGAGGGGCTGTTGGGTTTTCCCGTGCAGGTTCAAGTCCTGTCCCGCGCACCAAATCTTACGAAGCAAGATTTGATCCTGAACGAGCCATAAAATCTGACGAATAGGAAGATTATAGGTGAAGTGAAGGACCTTAAAGGTGCTTCAGCGACTAAAGTAAAGGTATTTCAGCTGCTAAGATGCTCACTGATTTGCTCGCATTTTTTAACGCAGCCTCAAATCAATTTTACTTCGTAAAATTGGCCTCATCGTCTAGCCTGGCCTAGGACGTTAGGTTCTCAGCCTAAAGACTCGGGTTCAAATCCCGATGGGGCTACCATTTGAGATTCTTGGGTAGGAGTTTGCTGTAACTGCTTGATAATTAAGGCGGTTTTGGTGTTTCTAAATTTTTCCCCGTCAAAGAAGACTTTATCGGGGAAGACGATAGTTTGGAACCGTTGCTTTAGGTCAAGGCCCGCATCCTGCCATAGATTCGATACGTTCGACACGAAGAATCCGCAGTATTCAAGGCATCCCTCGATATCATCACAGAGTTCAATCTTGGTATCCTCAAGTTCCGCTCGCTTCTGGTCTATCCGGCCTGTCAGCTCCGCAGACCTGCGCTGATATGTGGTATCATCGAAGACATCCTTGATTTTGAGCTCCTCGATTCTGTCCCGTTCCTTTGCGAGTGTCACGAGTTCCGCTTCAATCCTATTACGCTCCTTAACCTCATCGCCCCTGATACGTTCCCACACGTCCAGAACAATCGCCCTGAACAGAGCCAAAGTATCTTCTTTGGGCTGAAATGACCTCAAGTACTCG
>JAHFGO010000032.1:4942-17832 GCA_023247385.1 Candidatus Omnitrophota bacterium
TTAGAGAGCATCCTTTCGTCCGGCAGTGGTAATATGGATATCGCTTCTTATTCCTGCCCGTAGACCATCCTGCCGTCAATTTCTCGCCACATTTAGGACATCGCACGAAGTTGCGAAGCGGGAAGTCAGGATGATTCTGCGCTCTTGGGGTTATGATGGGCCGTTTACCATCGAGTAGAAGCTGAACTTTACTGAACACCTCTCTTGATACAAGGGGTTTATGCAGGGCCTCGATATAATCTGGAAACCAACCGACCTTGATAATACTTGTATAGAGGGAGTTGCGTAGGATTCGATTCACGAGATTCGCTGACGCCCGCTTGAATCCTTTCTTCTTCAGTTCATTGGCGATTTGAACCTGCTTATAGAGACCTGTCTCTGCAAGACGGAAGGCTTCCTGAATGATATGAGCGTCTTCTGATGGTAATAGAATGGCCTTACCGAGATTATCCCGAGCATTCCTGTATCCAACGGGGGCCTTCCAGCACCATCGGCCCTCTTTAACCGCCTGCTTCATCCCGTTTGATGTTCTCTCACCCTTGACCTCATTCTCATACTGATTAAAGGCGCCTATAATATTGCGCATTAACCTACCAGTTGGGTTATTGTCATTGTTATCCGATACAAACAGAACTCTAATACCAAGAGAATTAAAGCCTTTCATCAGTTCTATTTGGTCGGCAAGGTCTCTGGAAAGACGGTCAAGCTTCCAAATAATAATAGCAGAGAGCTTCTTCTTATTCTCGACCGCATATTTGATGAGCTTCTGTAATTGCGTTCTATCTTGTGTCTTGGCGCTTTCACCACGTTCTATGAATACTCTATCAACGACGAAGCCCTTATCAAGAGCGAATTTTCTGCACTCTTCTTCTTGGCTTTCCAGACTGTATCCCTTTTCCGCTTGGTCTTCAGTACTGACTCGGCAGTAGATAACCGCTTTTACTTTGTCGTTTGTTGTTTGCATCTACTCAACCCTTCTTTAATACGCTTGCTTTTGACGTCTTTTTCATATTGGTCAAGAGCGTCAATAATATTTCGCATAAGTTTATATCTTGCAAATTCATTTGTCCTTCTCATTTTGTCCTCCTTCGTAGATATTCAACATCATTATTTATTAGATTCCTTATCTGAATCGATTATGCTTGTGTATGGTGGTAGTGAATGAGTAGGAGTAGTGCTTATAACGCCGGTATCGGGCGATACAGTATTAGGAGTTACGCTTTTCTTATTTGCATCCCAGTAACCTTCGACTACAGGAGGAGTTGCGGAATTGCGACTATCTGAATTTTCCGGTTGCTGTTGTGTTAGTTGTTTGGTTGGGTATATTATGAATCTTCTCTCAATCGGTTTATCAAGTTTAGCACCCTCGATACGATATTCAAAAGGTAGGGGAGCGGTTTCCTTAAATGTGACAGAAAAAGCCGGCAAATCTTTATTAGAACCCTGCGTTGGTGGTTGTGATGGGTAATTTATAGAGTATTCATTTTTACCTCTGGAATTAGTGCGTTCCCATTGCCAATTTCTATATGATTTATCTGGGTCTACAACTGCATTAACCGGAAAATCAATCGCTATAACTGTGATTTGCGGAGGGTTGCTATTATCTTGCGTCAAAGAGAATCGAAGGGTAATAGGACTATTTGCAACGATATCTGGACGGAAGACCTTCTGCGCCTTATCCTTTAGAGAGATGTTCCAATCGCTTAAATTCAAGTAAATTTTGTCGGGATTGATTTCAGCTTTTCTTTTCTCGGCGTGTTCATAGCAAAATGGGATGCACGATAATATGAAAACTATAACAATCAGCACTGCTTTCCAGCGCAATGCCAATATCCTTACATCAAAAAACCTTTCGATAATTCCCAATAAAAGCAATACAAGCATTGCATAAAAGACAGCGTTCACGTTTTGCGTCTCCCTTTCAATAGCAAGTTGCAATCTCTACAAAGTTCTTTTTAAAGTCCTAATTTCTTCGATAATTTTCTTTGTCATTTCATCGTAGTGCTCTTGCGTGCTAATAACCCATTCTTTCATTTCGTTCATTCTTCGCCTTACATCGTTTTGAATAAGAAGAACGGCTCCAATGCCCAATAAGACCAAAATAACAGTTAGCATATTTCCCCCCTTCCTTGTCCATCGAATTTTGTATTATAACGTCATATTTTAATAGTAACACTACCTGCTTTCTTGACTATGCTTTTAGAATACGAAAAAATTTCTACCTTTAAACTATACGGCTTCTCGTTAGGGTATTTACCAAGACCGTTTATTGTAATATTTATCGGTAGTTCGGAAGAATTAGGCGAAATTTTAACACTACCGCCCTCAAGGCGAGTCTCCAGCTTTCTATCCAAGCCATCGATAGAAGCCTTTATATTATTTCCTTCGATTATATGAGCTCGTGAACTCTTATTTTCAATATATAATTTCACACCAGCAGAGGTGCAATTACGGTCAATTTTTTGAATGGCGGTTCTGATGACAAATTTTGGGCCAGATTTTGATTCTTTCCATAAAAAACCAATTAAGCCCAATATTGCGACCCCAATAATAGTTTCTACAATATTTACTGGGTTTATTTGTGAAATTATTGAAGAGATATTTTTAATCATTTTCATTTCTCCCTTAAAATGCGTATTGACCAAGTGATAAAACGAATAATAAGGTACACAGGATAACCAAGAAAAATGATAAAAAAGCCCGCATTATTTATATTCTGTTGTCCCCTGTTCATGCGTTCAATATCGGACAGACGATAGGATTTTTTTGTTAGCAAGTCCGTTACCACTTTTTTTGCCGTATCAACAGGAACGTCCACCCATTCATTAGAATCTTGATTAGATTTGTCCGTTTCCGATAAATACTGCGACGATTTTTTGCCCTCTATCTCTTCGGCATAGTAATCCCTCGTATTTTCTACTGGTTTGGCAGTAGTTATATCAAATTTGGAATTTATGGGTGCAGGGTATGGAGGAAACACGAAGGATAATAAAATTATCAAACCTCCAACGGCTATTATCCCTAATATTACAAGCCCTTCCCTCGCTATGGTTTTCTTAATATTCATATCGCCCCCTTTTTCTTATCTCTTTAACATAATTGATGAAAAATTTAACAACCATTTTTTCCTGTTTTACTCACCTTTGCGCTTAAGTATTCCTCTACCAGAACATTCGCCAGCTGATACAGCTCATCTCGCATCTCGGTTATCTCTTGCTCTGTATATCGTTTATCCTTTAGATATTTCTTGCACTCCTCTATGGAGAGCTTGTGATTTCGTTCGACAGGGAGCATAGCAGGCCCCTTTAATTATGCAGTGGGCCCAGCTTGTTACCGATGACCTCTGCGAACGATTATTGAAAATCAGGTTTAGAATCCGAGTTGTTCCCGATAGACTAAACCTTTATATTTTCCTCCTGTATCAAAGCGACCCTGTCACCTTTATTTGTGACAACAGTCACCGATTGATAGTCCTTTGACGCAATAACGCTGATTATATCTGCATCGGTGAAATTACCACTGGCTCTACTCTTTGCCTTGATGATATACGACTTGTCATCTGATTTCCTGATGGAGATTTCCTCATATTTTCTGCCTCTTATTATCTCGAGCATCTTCTGTTCACGGGCCGATGGCTTATACCGAAGTTGTATAAGTATAGATGCTATCGTCGAATCGCTCTTGATAGATACTGGATGCTTGAAGGCTTTTAGTAGACTCATTACGTAATAATAAAAGGGGAGAGTGATATAAGGAGTTTCACCATCCCAATCAGTGAGAAACTGAACGATGATAGATTTCTCTGGGCCAAAGCGCACAGGGTCTTTGGTCGATGGGTTGACGATAAGCAAAATCTTCGCCTCGCTCATTGCCTTAAAGAGATTGAACTCGAATTCGAGGAACGGAACTGTTTCGACCTTGCCGTGAACGTTCTGCTCAAAAGAGCTATGCAGAATTGAATCCTTCAAGGTCTTTATGGTTTCCACTGAAAGGCCAAGAGTTCGTAGAGCCGATACTATTTGTAAGAAGACCACATCAACGATACTGAATCGTCGCCAATCTTCGCTTCCAGTTTCTCGACTGTAGGAAATAATATCCGCTTCAGCCCAAATGTGGAGCTTACGGTAAGTTAAATCTGGAACAATCTGGTCAAGTTGCTGTTTCTTGATAAGCGGTTTATGAAGAAGGGGAGAGAAAGTCTTGGCAAGCTTGTAGTCTTTGTCAAAGTATAACGTATCATGCTTTTGACTATTGCGAAATGTAAAAGCCATTTTCAGACCTCCATATAGATTGTACGTTAACGTTCAAAATTTGTCAAGAGAAATATTTGAATCCATAACCTCCGTATCCTTCTATTCCCGAGCGCTTGGGAAATCAGACGTGGCGAACATAATTGCGCCGTTCCGGCAGGAGCTTACGCCCTTAAAGGAAAGCTCCGGAACAGCCTCAAAGGTTTTGAGAACGTTGGCGTGTGGCGCTATCTTGTAATTATCGCCGACAAGCCCGAGCACCGCTCCTGTATCCTTACTACTACCTATTTCCTATGTACTATATACTTCCTACTATTCCGAGTACACTGCTCTAATACCCTTAAGTGGTTCTAATAACGAATAGGAGTATATATTTCAGTTACTCGGCCTGTAAAATATTCACTGTTTCCCATACCTAACTCATTGATACACAATAAGTTATGAAAATACGAAATTTCAGGATATACTGCCCCATCAGGCCCTTTATCCCAGCAAATCACTGCCGTATTGCATACAAAAGATTCGCTTGACTCCATCGGTTTCTCTACCTATAATAAGAATGATTCCCGACAGGTAACAGCTCACGCAACCTATATATCCCTGTCATCTCTTGAAGGAGTTGTTTCGAAAGAAATTCTGTCGGGGCTACCAATCGAGATGAATACCCCAAAGGACCCAGGTCCTTTGGGAAATCTCAAAAATAGGTGGACTTCTTTTTTGGAGTCCACTTTTATTTTGTGGATAACCAGGTTCCTTCGCCTCGCCTGCCATATAAATTGTCTTGACACAAATATCGATATATGCTAATATTCGAACATATTAAAATGAGAGGAGCTTATGGAACATAAAATTTATGAACTTCATGCGCAAATGTGTAAGATTTTTACATCACCTAAGCGATTAGAAATATTAAATATGCTAAGAGATAAAGAATTATCGGTAGGCCAATTAGTAAAAAAAACCAATATTCGGCAAGCAAATATCTCGCAGCATTTGAGTATCCTGCGAGAAAAGGGGATTGTGAAGACACGCAGAGCCGGTAAAACAATTTATTATTCCTTAACCAATCCTAAAATTATCAAGGCCTTCGATATTATAAGAGAAATACTCCGGGAGCGGCTTAGCGAGAATAACAAATTGGCCAAAGGAATTCGCAGGGGAGGGGTAAATGATTAAAAGAATTTTTGGTTTTTCTGTAGAGCATCCCAAATTAATTATTCTCCTGACATTGATAGGTACTTGTGTTTTCTTGTGGCAATTTCCAAAGATAAAGATAGACACAGACCCCAAACATATGCTTCCCACCACCTCTCCGGTAAGAGTATATAACGACGAGGTCGACCGTCTATTTTCTCTTCACGCGGATACGATCGTCTTAGGCATTTCAAACAAAGAAGGTATAATCAATCAGAATACCCTTAAGAAGATTGCCCTCATTACTCAATCTGTGCTGAAGATCAAAGGGGTAATTGCACAAGATGTCTTGAGCCTATCTACGGTAAATGATGTTATTGTAAAAGAAGACAGCCTCGAGGTAAGGCCATTATTAGATAATATCCCTGAAACAAAAAGTGAATTAGAGACCATGAAAAAAGTTCTCTATGATAACCCTATGTTAGTGGATAGATTCATATCTAAAGATGGCAAAACTACGGCTATTTATATTCCCATTGAACCTGCGGCTAACGGTAAGGCGATTGCGGATCTTATCAGAAAGATTGTAAAAGAAGTTGGGTCTCCGGAAGAATATCATCTTGCGGGGGATCCAATTGCCAGGGACACCTTTGGCGCCCAGATGTTTATGCAGATGGGCCTTTTCTCTCCTATCTCTGGAATGGTGATGTGTATTGCTCTATTTTTTATGTTTAGGAATTACACTCTCGTATTCACCAATATGGCTGTGGCGATGATAAGCATATTTTGGAGTTTAGGCCTATTGATTGGTATGGGTTATCCTGTACACATAATGAGTTCGATGATGCCAGTATTTCTGATGGCAATCAGTACTGATACGGTGCATATTTTTAATGAGTTCTATTTCCGATTTAGAGAAGTTAAAGATAAACGAAGAGCTGTTATTGAGACGATGAATACGATCGCAAAACCGGTATTCTATTCAGATCTAACTACGGCTGTTGGCTTTGCCTCTTTGGCTACCGGAGCCATCGTTCCCGTAAAGATATTTGGTTTATTCGTTGCCTTTGGGACATTCGTGATACTTATTATGAGTTATACCTTTGTGCCGGCAGTATTGATGCTTATAAAAGAAAGCAGTATCCAAAAGGCGCTGAAACGAGAAGATATTAAACAAGATAAGGCTCAAAGCACGAGCTGGTTAGTTAAGCTCGGGAATTTTAGTTTATCCAAAAGATCGGCAATCTTAAAGATCGGTCTTATTCTCATGGCGCTCTCCATAATTGGAATCAGTCAAATTCACGTCAATAACAATATGGTCTCCTGGTTTAAGGCAAAGAGCGAAATAAGGCGTTCGGATAAGATTTTGAATAAAGAATTAGGAGGCACATCACTTGCTTATTTTGTGCTAGATTCCGATAAAGAGGATCTTATCAAAGAACCATCTACGCTTCGCTATATTGAAGCCCTCCAGCGCCAGTTAGAAGAGAATCCTCTCGTAGGTAAAACAACATCTGTAGCTGATTATGTAAAGCACATAAACCGTGTACTCCATCAAAATGACCCAAGATTTGAAGTTATACCAGACTCCAAAGAGAAAATAGCTCAGTATCTATTTCTTATGGAGATGTCAGCAAGGCCTAACGATCTTAACAATGTGGTAGATTATCCATTCAAGAAGGCAAATATCTGGGTGCAGGTTAAAACCTGGGACGCCGGCGTAATGCGCAAGCTTATCCAGGCTGTACAAAAATACACCTTGAATCATCCACTGCCTAAAAGCCTTAAGTTCAAACCCGCAGGTATTGCCTACTTTAATATGGTCTGGAACGATGAAGTGCTTTGGGGCATGATATCGAGTTTTCTTGCCTCATTGGTGTTGGTTCTGGGACTTTTGATGTTTGAATATCGTTCTTTAAAATGGGGCATCATAAGTTTTATACCACTCTTGGCAACCATTATAATAATCTATGGGATGGTCGGATGGATCGGCAAGGATTTTGACATGCCCATATCAGTCTTATCCACGCTTTCTTTAGGTATGGCAATTGACTTTGCTATTCATTTCGTGAGCAGATTCAAGCAGCGATATAAAGAAGTGCCCAATTTAGAGGAGGCGCTTGTTTGGACTGTGGGTCGTCCTGGTAAGGGAATAATAAGAAATGCTATTTTGTTTGCCTTAGGCTTCGCGGTCATGATGTTCGCAAGTCTCACTCCTTATATTACTGTTGGCATATTTATGGCTTTGATTATGGTCTTAAGCTCTATAGCAACGCTAATATATTTACCAGCGTTGATTGACAAATTTTTTTAACAGCAAAAAATTTGGAGGACGATAAAGATGAGAAATATAAAAGCATTAATTATGATATTGGTATTAGGAATGGTTTGGGCAAAGCCGTCTTTTCCCGGCGATACGTTAACTCCAGAAGAGATCGTCCGCGCCTGTTACGCCAATTTTTATTACGCAGGCAATGATATGAAAGCAAGAATATTGATGAAATTAATTGATAAAGGCGGCCAGGAAAGGATAAGAGAGCTTACTATGCTTAGAAAGAATTATGCCGAAGGAGGAGGGCAAAAATATTTTATCTACTTCCATCAGCCCTCTGATGTAAAGAATACCACTTTCATGGTCTACAAATACCCTGATAGAGACGATGACCGCTGGTTATTTATCCCAGCGATAAATTTGGTAAAACGAATCGCTGCCAATGACAAATATTCAAGTTTTGTGGGAAGCGATTTTAGTTATGAGGATGTCTCCGGAAGAAAGATCCAGGAAGATAGCTACCGCCTGTTAAAGGAAGAGGAATTAAATGGCAAAAGTTGCTTTGTAATCGAAAGCCTGCCTAAAGGTTCCGCGGAATATACCAAGAGGATTTCCTGGATCGACAAAGTAAATTATTTACCCCTTAGAGAGGAATTCTATGATAAGCAAAACGAGCTCTATAGACAGTTTGAAGCCTTTGAAATTAAGGACATAAATGGTATCCCCACTGCGACCAAGACGGTGATGAAGAACGTCAAAACGGGACATCGCACAGAAGTCACATTTCAAAGTACAGAATATAATTTAGGAATAGGAGACGATATTTTCTCTGAACGCTATTTAAGGAGACGGCCTACGGAATGGATAAAGTAGATAACCGCAGAATCATAAGTCGGCGTAAAGCGCAAAGCGTAAAGCGCAAAACTAAAAACTTAAAACTTTACGCTTTACGTTTTAACTTTACGCTTTACGTTTTATGCTTTGCGCTAAATTGTAGTTCAGCAATAATTTTTCTGTCATCAAATCTATCATATGCTGAGGAGCCGTTTATCCGCGGGTTCCTACAGACCAATTATTCAGCCAGAATAACAGGTGTAAAATTACCGGGAGCAAAAAGGCAAGAGTTAATGCTGGGAGAAGAGAGGGGACGACTAGATGGCTCCTATTATCCTTCTAATGCATGCGTCGGTTTCGATGTAAAGGCTGACCTCTTTCACGATTGGGTGGAAGGTGACTGGGGCGTAACCTTAAGAGAAGGCTACATGGATTGTCTCATGGATAAATTTGACGTAAGGATAGGCCGACAAATAGTCACGTGGGGCGTAGGCGATCTTCTTTTTATTAATGACGTATTCCCAAAAGACTGGGAAGCGCTCTATTTAGGCAGGCCACTCGAGTATCTTAAGCAGGGTGTGGACGCCGGGAAGCTCAGCCTCTATACCGATTTAGCATCGGCAGAATTTATAGTCATCCCGCATTTTACGCCGGATAATCTGCCATCGGCCGGACGGTTCTTTTTCTTTGATCCGTATCCAAATATTATGAATAGAGAAGTCGAGAAACCAAAGACAACATTTGGAAATACGGAATATGCATTAAGGGTATATATGTCCTTGGCAGGGGCTGATCTATCTGCCTACGCGTATAAAGGGTTTTATAGGGATCCGGCGCAGAGGGCGGATAATTTCACATCGCCTACAACAACATCGTATTTTTATCCGGAGCTTGCCGTATATGGGGCAAGTCTCCAGAAGAACGTTTTGGGTGGTGTTGTAAGCGCGGAATACGGCTACTACGATTCAATGAACGATAGGAATGGGAAGAATCCAGGGATTGAAAATTCGCAATCGAAATTCTTAATCGGTTATCAAAAGGCCTTTCAGAATGATATGACAATCGGTCTACAATACTATGGCGAGCTAATGTCTCAATATAAAGAGTATAACGCCAATCTTCCTCCAGCATTTTATAGGAAAAAAGAGCTTCATCAGTATATTACCTTAAGAGTTACCAAATTGTTAAAATATCAAACAGTAAAGCTCTCTTTATTTACTTTTTATAGCCCTGATGAAGAGGATTTTTTTATTACGCCTGAGGCCAGTATCAATGTAACCGATAATATGCTTCTCGTCTTAGGTACCAACATATTTGTCGGGGTTAAAGATAATACAACCTTTGGACAACAACACAAAAATAGTAATTTATATGCACTTGCCAGATACAGTTTCTAATGCCTACCGAAAACAATAGCATTAGGAACTTCTCTAAGTGTAATGTCGGGTGTATGCGAAGTTTCTAAAACCCTTCGACAAGCTCAGGGTTTTATCCCGAGTGAAGTCGAGGGATAAATAGGAGGGATAAAAGATATGACTATGGAAAGGGCGTTAAGAGGTTTTGCAGGAATATTTATTTTGATCAGCCTTATCTTGGCCTACTTCGTAAGCCTAAAATGGTTGTGGTTCACTGCCTTTGTCGGTGTTAATCTCTTTCAATCTGCATTTACAAACTGGTGCCCAATGATGTGGGTCTTGAAGAAGTGTGGAATAAAATGAATAAAAAGTTTTTTAAAGGAGGTTTTAGATGCTTGACATAGGGCCTGAGGAAATTAAGAAATTGGTTAAAGATAAATATAGCGAAGTAGCTACGAATCCTTGCGGTGTTTTTAATTTTCCTGTAGGGAAGATATTTGCCTTAAAAGTAGGTTATCCTAAAGAAGTCTTGGATATTTTACCTGCTTCTTTGACTGAATCTTTTACCGGAGCCAATAACCCTCAAGCCTTCGTGGAATTGAAACCAGGCGAAATTGTTCTTGATTTAGGTTGCGGCGGAGGACTGGATCTATATTTTTATGCCAAAGCGATAGGTTCTAGAGGTAAAGTTTACGGTCTGGATATCTCCGAAGATATGGTGAACAGGGCAAAAGAAAATATGAAGAAAACAGAAATGGAAAACGTAGAAATTCATAGAGGAGAATCCGATAATCTTCCTTTCAACGATAACTTCTTCGATGTAGTCACATCCAACGGGATATACAATCTTTCTCCCGAAAAAGAAGCAGCGATGAGAGAGGTTTACCGTGTATTGAAGCCAGGTGGACGGACTGTATTTTGTGAGATCGTTTTAAAAGAGCCTTTATCAGAAGATGAAAGAAAGAGCCATAACGATTGGTTTAGATGTATTGGCGGAGCGCTTGTTGAAAAAGATTTTTTAGCTTTAATGGGAAAGGTAGGATTTAAAAGCATAGAAGTCATTTCTAAATGCCGCAATGCCCGCACAGGTCATCCATCAGCTGTATGCGCAAATATAAGAGCGTATAAGTAAGAGCGACCTTCTCATTCCCGGATTTCACTCGTATTTTATATTGTATTAACGCTGGTTATTTGTTAATATATTTTAACTAATTATGCGTGTGGCTGTATATTACAACAATAATGATGTAAGGATCGAAGAGAGGCCGAGGCCCAGAATCGGTGAAGATGAGGTCCTCGTCAAGATTGAAGCAAGCGGCATATGCGGGACGGACTGCCTGGAATGGTACCGAATAAATCGGGTGCCTCTGGTATTGGGCCATGAGATAGCTGGAACTATTCTGGAGGTTGGTAAGGCAGTAAGACATCATTATAAGATCGGCGATAGAGTCTCCGTAGCGCATCATGTGCCTTGTGGCTCATGCCGATTTTGTCTGGAAGGCCACGAAACAGTTTGCGAAACACTGAGAAAGACAAATTTCGATCCTGGCGGATTTTCAGAATTCGTTCGCATCCCGGGTATAAACGTTGAAAAAGGCACTCTCTTAATTCCCAAGGATGTATCTTTTGAAGAGGCGACGTTCATAGAGCCCTTGGCCTGTGTGATAAGAGGACAGCGGCTTGCGAATTTTAAGAAAGGCAAAACAGTCCTTATAATCGGAAGCGGCATCTCAGGGCTTCTTCATATACAGCTTGCCAAGCTCGGCGGCGCAAAAAGAATAATAGCTACCGACATCTTTGATTTTAGACTAAAGGCCGCCAAAAGATTCGGGGCAGATTTTACAATAAACGCAAAAGATTATAATCCGGATAGCTTGAGAGAGCTGAATGATGGCTACCTGGCAGATCTTGTTATAATTTGCGCCGGCGCCGGCCAGGCGTTCGAGCACGGCTTAAGATCTGTTGAGCGCGGAGGCACGGTTCTTATCTTCTCTGCGGCCGAAAAAGATTCTCTTTTTTCGGTTCCTATAAATGACATCTTCTGGAGAAATGAAGTGACCATAACAAGTTCTTATGCTGGTAGCCCCAAAGACCATGCCGAGGCTCTTAAAAAAATTGGCTCGAAAAAAGTTAATGTGTATGATATGATAACGCATCGCTTTGGATTGAAAGATACCATCGAAGGTTTTAGGCTCGTGAGCGAAGCCAAGGGCTCGATCAAAGTTATAATCCAGCCGCAAAAGTAGCATATATATGAGCACACCGCTTGAAAGATGGGTTGAAGAGCAGGCACGGCTCACCAAGCCGGATAAAATCTGGTGGTGCAACGGCTCGGAAGAAGAGGCGCGACACCTCATAGAGATAGGCATGAAGAAGGAGCGTGTCGCGGGCCATCCGATATTCCATGAGCTAAATCACAAGACATTTCCAAATGCCTATCTTCATAGGAGCCATCCTACAGATGTAGCGCGTACAGAACACCTCACATTTGTGTGTCATTCGGACAGAGAGACTGCAGGGCCAAATAATAATTGGATGGCCCCAGAAGAAGCGAAAGACAGGATGAGAAAGCTGTCCGATGGATGCATGCGCGGCAGAACCATGTATGTCCTTCCATATATGATGGGCCATCCAAAATCGCCTTACGCCAAAGCATGTGTTCAGCTTACCGATGTGTCTTACGTTGCGATAAGTATGCGGATTATGACACGAATGACAAAGTCTGTCATCGATAAAATCGCAGACAAGGAAGATTTTGTAAAAGGACTGCATTCAGTTGGAGATTTTGACCCGGACAGACGTTTTATCATGCATTTTCCGGATGAAAATTTCGTCTGGAGCATTGGCTCTGGCTACGGCGGCAATGCATTATTGGGGAAGAAATGCTTTTCTTTAAGAATCGCATCATGGGTGGGTTTAAAGGAAGGTTGGCTTGCCGAACACATGGTTATTATGGGCATTCAGGACCCGCAAGGCAATATAACTTATGTCACTGCTGCCCTTCCGAGCGCCTGCGGTAAAACTAATCTCGCGATGTTGGAATCA
>JAHFGO010000033.1 GCA_023247385.1 Candidatus Omnitrophota bacterium
TGATAATAAAAAAAATAATAACAAGAAATTTCAAAATGCCATCGACGCCCGCCGATATGCCACTTTTATTTATCTTTGCTACTGCAATGTTATCATTGGTTAATAGTCAATATATAGGCTTAAGTTTGCGTGCTTTATTGTCTAAAAATCTTAAATTTATCGCTTTGTATTTTCTAATCGTAGAAACTATAGATAGTAGAGAAAAAATGAACAACCTGTTAAAGATGGGACTGTTATCTGCATTGGCGGTCTTCATCGATGCGTTAATTCAATATTTTATTACCCATACTGATCTACTGCATAATTATCCACCATTCAAGTTCCGTTTTGAAGATTATGACGATGGTCGTTTTTTTACTTACTCCAGAGGATATCCAACAGGGCCATTCCCATTTCCAAATGATCTTGCGGCTTGGCTTCTTATAATAATACCTACTGCATTATTTGTATCGCTATTCGATTTAAAGAACAGAATATTTAAATATCAACTCTTGTTTTTTTCCGTAATCGGCTTTTATATATTTGTGCTATCCAAGGTGCGGTCAGCATGGGCTGGCTTTATTGTATCGCTGGCGTCGCTAATATTTTTTTTAAAGAAAGTCGTAGCCATCATATTGATTATCGCAATTGTCTTAATTTCAGTCTGTTTTATAAAATCACCATATCTCGTTTTCGGTTTTTCAAGCATGCAGGATAGGACTGTTATGTGGAGCACAGCAATGAAGATATTCAAAGAACATCCGATAATAGGCAATGGCATCAATACTTTTTTCAACAAATATAAATATATGAGAGAAGATAGATGGAAGGGGGAGAAGGGTAGCTATGCTCACAACTGTTATCTTCAAATGATGGCGGATTTGGGGATTTTGGGGCTTGCGGCTTTCTTGTGGTTCATCATAACAGTAATTGGCAGTGCGCTTGCAAATCTTAGAATCATCAAAGACCGTTTCTATTATTCTCTAACCTTGGGCCTGACCTCCGGTATAATAGCCTTCCTTTTTCATAGTTTTTTCGACACCAATTTATATTCATTGAATCTGACAACTCTTTTCTGGATATCAGCTGGTCTTCTATCGGCCCTTACGGTTATAGCTAGATCGAAAACAACAACATGAAAAAGATATTGATAATCAATCCATTCGGCATAGGTGATGTTATATTCTCGACGCCATTGATATGGGCACTACGGAAGAATTACCCCAATAGTTCCATATGTTACATCTGTAATAAGAGGGCCTATGATATTATAAAATCAAACCCATGTCTTAACAAGCTATTTATATATGAAAAGGATGATTACAGGGCTCTCTGGGCAAAGTCAAGAATAAAGTGTATTAAAAAAGTATTAGATTTTCTGAAAATGGTAAAGACCGAAAAATTTGATATAGTCATAGATCTGTCATTGGCCTATCAGTATAGTTTTCTCCTGAAACTTATTGGGGTGAAGAAGCGACTCGGATTTAACTATCGAAATAGGGGAAAATTTCTTACGGACAAACTCACAATCAATGGGTTTGACGATAAACATGTTATTGAATATTATCTCGATCTGCTGAAACTTCTTGGCATTGATTCGAGTGAATATAGCAACATACCCAGAGTTTATCTTGCAGAGAAAGACACTGTATGGGCAGGTGCCTTTTTGAAAGATAATAGTGTAAACCAGACCGACTTGCTTATTGGCATAATCCCTGGTTGTGGTGCCAGTTGGGGAAAGGATGCAGTATGCAGGCGCTGGAGTAAGAATAATTTTGCAAGAGTCGCTGATGATGTTATAGATAAATATGGGGCTAAAGTTTTGCTATTTGGCGATTCAAAAGAGGTCGAAATCTGTGCGGATGTGCAAAAGTCAATGAGGCATAAAGCGATAATGTGTTGCGGCAAGACAAGCCTCGGAGGATTTCTTGGCCTCTTGAATAAGTGTGAGCTCGTGATAACCAATGATGGCGGCCCTCTTCATATGGCTATTGGAGTTGGAGCTAGAACAATATCGATATTTGGTCCAGTAGATGAACGTATATATGGTCCATATCCACAAAGCGATAAGCATGTAGTGATTTCAAGAAACGATATATCATGTAGACCCTGCTATAAAAAATTTAAATATAATTTATGTGAAGACAGAGTTTGCTTAAACAACATCAGCGTTGATGAAGTATTAAGCGCAGTAGGCGACGTTTTAGCCATAAACAGAAAATAGGATATGAAGGTTTTGTTAGTATTTGCTGGGATATCGGAAACTGGTTTCAATAAGACTAAAGAACGCTTAAGATTAGTTTGGATAAATCACGGCTTGGCATCAATAGCAAGCTCTACCAAGAAACGCGGACACGATGTAAGTCTGATTGATTTGCGACAGTTAGCCTCTTGGGATGACTTTGCTGACGAAGTAAAAAGAATTTCGCCAGATGTGGCTGGGATCACCATGATGAGCGTAGACTACGAACCTGTCATGAAATCCATAGAAATGATAAAAAATATTGATAAGAATATAAAAGTCGTGATCGGAGGTCCTCATCCGAATCTGGCTCTAGAGGAAGTGGTCACCAACGCTAATATAGATCATGTTGTTCTTGGGGAAGGCGAGATAACATTCACCAATCTTTTAAAGGAGATAGAAGAAGGCAAAAATCCAGAAAGAGTTATTAAGGGAATAGGGCCCGACCTCGATAACCTCCCTTTTGTAGATAGAGATATTTTCGGAGCCGGCGAGATGCCCATAGATCATTTTTTAAGGATCCCTTTCATCACGATAATAGCCGGTAGGGGATGTAAATATAACTGCAGCTTTTGCCAGCCAGCCGAGCGTAGCATATTTGGGTCGAATGTTAGGCGGCGAAGCACCGATAATGTTATAGAAGAGCTTAAATTATTGAGGCGAAGATTGGATTTCCAGAGCCTGATGATGCACGACGATTGTCTTACCGAAGATAAAAAATGGGTGCTTGAATTTTGCGATAAGTACCGAAAAGAGGGCTTCAGGCAACCTTTTGTATGCCAGTCGAGGGCAGACATCATATGCAAAAATGAGGACATGGTAAACGCGATGGCGCAGGCTGGGCTTGTCATGTTCATGATCGGGTTCGAGAGCGGCAACCAAAGAATATTGAATCTCCTTAGAAAAGGGACGAAGGTAGAGCATAACTACAGAGCGAACCAAATATGCGGGAGGTACGGAATTCGCGTATGGGCGAACTATATGCTTGGGATTCCTACAGAGGCAAAAGAAGAGGTTTTGGATACATTGAAGATGATTAAAAAGATAAGACCATATAGGGCTAGCCCGGCTTTCTATACACCTTATCCAGGCAGCGACTTATACAGGTATTGCAAAGAGAACGATCTCTCGCTGATAAAGGACCACAAAGATTATTCAAGATCACCTTATAGTCCGAAAATTAAAGGCATAGACTACGTATTCTTAAATGAGGTGCTTAAAGAGTCTATGAAGATACCGATCTCAGTAAAAGTTAGAAGAAAGATTGACCATATAATAGAGAGAAAAATAAAAAAACATATCAGAAAGTTTTTAAGACATCTGCAGCCCGTCTATGAAATGTGACATAATAATCCCAATCTGGGATCAGTTGGAGCATACTCAGACATGTATCGAAAATATAATAAAAAATACGTTATATCCTTATCGGCTGATACTGATTGATAACGCAAGCGGAGATGATACGAGGAAATATCTCGAAAGCCTGAAAAACAGGAATCCTTTAGATGTAGAGCTTATACGAAATGAAGAAAATTTAGGTTTTGTTAAAGCAGTCAATCAGGGCTTGAAAATCTCTAGCGCCCCATATATATGCATATTAAATAACGATACTATCCCGGCTCCGGGGTGGCTTGAAAAGATGATAGATTTTGCCATTCAGCACCGCGATGTCGGTTTAGTAAATCCACAGTGTAATGGACATGGTAATGTGCCGATAGGTATATACGCGAAAACACTAGAAAAATATAAAGGCAAGTATATGGAGATGAATCAGTGTCAGGGTTTTTGCATGCTTATAAAAAGAGAAGTAATAGATAGGATTGGTTATCTGGATGAGATCTTTGGCATAGGCGGGTTCGATGATACAGATTATTCCATGAGAGCAAATATAGCCGGTTATAGGTGCGTTGCCATAAAAGAGGCTTACGTTTATCATCGTCTGCATGCTTCATTTGATAAGAGCGGAAACCGGGAAGACTGGGTTAGGAGAAATCAAAAAATTTATTATAAAAAATGGGGCAAGCATCTTCGTATCGGCATAGCGGTTTCCTTAGATAGACCATCAGACTACATCATATCGAATGTTTTATTATTTAGTTATGGACTCGCAAGAGAATGGTCTTGGGTACATATATGGATACATCAGCAAGGCAAAAAAGATCTGATGCTGAAAAAAATAAATGAAATTTTAGATATAAATAATCTCCCTTTCCATCAGAATATAAGGATAGGCTATTTCGATTTCCCGCGACCTATTTTCGGGATTACAATAGCAAGTAAGTTACTAGAGCGGATGCGTAGCCACATGAAGGATAAAAGGTTCGATGTACTTATAGTATCTGATGAAAGCCTGATGCGCTTCATGTATACATTTGCGAAGATAAGCAATACGCATATAATTAAGCTTCCGTTCATCGAGAAAAATTGCGATTGGCAAAAGAAAGGTCGAGAAACCGCGCTTTTCATTAAGAATAGCAAGAGCAAGAATGAAGAACACCAATTGTGACATAATAATTCCCGTATTCAATAAGCTGGAACTGACAGAACATTGCCTGAAAAGTATTTACGAGAATACACATACCTCCTTCAACTTAATATTGATAGATAACGGAGGCGATGCAGGCACAAAAAAGTTTTTAGAAGATTACAAAACCTCTCATCCAAATGTAGAGTTAATCCGCAATCTTGACAATGTGGGCTGGGTGAAGGCAATAAATCAGGGAATCGAGTTATCCATAAGCCCCTATATATGTATAATGAATAACGATACAATTGTTCGAACAGATGATTGGATTTCAAAATTAATAGAGATATCTGAAATGGAGCCGGATATAGGCCTTGTTAATCCCAGCTTTGAGGTCAAAAAAGAGGTATCTTCCCTAAGGCCTTTTGTAGAGATAGATTTCTGCCGAGGTTATTGCATTTTGATAAAACGGATTGTCGTAGAAAAAATAGGTTTGCTGGATGAGGCCTACGGGACAGGCTACTACGACGATGATGATTATTCCATGCGGGCAATTCAGGCTGGTTTTAAATGTGTGAAGACAGATAATGTATTAGTCGAACATTTACGAGACTCTACTTTCTCAAGCATATTCGGAGAAGAAAAAAGGCTGGCATTGCATTACAAGAATAAAATGCTGTTTTCTTCAAAATGGGGAATGAGGCTGAGGCTATTATTCATAATTACGAAGGAGACGAATAGGCAGGTCTTTGCAGATAGATTATTATTGCTTGCGAGAAAGCAGCATATTGTATATCTTTGGAATTTAACCAATCCCCTTTCAATTCCTCACATCAATATAAGAGAGAAGAAGTTGCCGAATTTTTTTTATGGCCTGAACAGCCTTTTGGCATTATATTTTAACAAATTAAAGAAAAGAACAAAACAATACGATATGATATTTGTAGATAACGAACGTCTAAATCAAGCCCTATCAACGATAACATCCCGTGTGTACAATTTAGATTTAGAGACAGATAATGGCAAAATTTATGAAATAGTTGGTGCTGCGTCAAAGGTTAAATATGAAGTGTGATATAATCATACCGGTTTGGAACCAGCTTACTTTCACAAAAGATTGTATCAATTCTATTTTAAAAAATACGGAAGGCATGGATTATCAGCTTATAGTTATTGATAACGCAAGCGATGATCACACAAAAAAGTATCTGGAAGAATTAAAAAATATAGGTAATCCTAAGGTGACATTGGTAAGAAACGATAAAAATCTGGGATTTGTGAAGGCTGCGAATCAGGGAATCGGCGTTTCGCATGCACCATATATATGCATACTGAATAACGATACCCTCGTTATGAAAGGTTGCCTTAAAGAGATGATTCGCATTGCCGATATGGACAGAGATATAGGCATAGTTAACCCTTCCAGCAATAATTTAGGGCAAAAGCCAGCAAAAGGACAGCCTGTAGAATTTTACGCTGAAAGCCTAAGGAACGAATCCGGTAAGTTTGTGGAACTGGGTGCAGCGATCGGCTTTTGTATGCTAATAAAAAGAGAAGTTATTGAAAAAGTGGGAACCTTCGATGAGATTTATGGAATGGGCAATTTCGAAGACACGGATTTTTCCCGTAGGGCCGTAAAAGAAGGTTATAGACCTGTCAGGGCATGCGGCGCATATGTCTATCACAGAGAGAGCTCTTCATTCAATAAGATGAAGGCTTTCGAAAATGATTTCAAGAGAAATAAGGAGATATACGAATTCAGGTGGGGCAAGCCCAAAAGGATTGCGTATGTTCTCGATTCATATGACAACAATATTTTAAAAAGGCTAAAAATGGAATCAATAAGATTGGCAAGAGATAGCAACTGGGTTTGGTATTTCTCTAAGGGGCATGTGGACATTCCTCTACATTCAAATATAATCTGTAATGAAATCACACCTGAAAATTTTTATTTAAAAGCCATATTCGATATTCTGAAAAAAAAGAAGAAATTCGATGAGATATTCGTCGGCACAGAAAATTTAGGTAAGATTTTAGGACGACTCTCATTTATTCATAAGGCCAAAATAAAGTATTATTAAATAGAGGCAAAACGTGGAAAAGGTGCCAATATCTATAGTAGTGATAACTAAAAATGAGGAAGGGAACATATCCGAATGTCTCAAGAGCGCAAATTTTGCTGATGAAGTTGTAGTGCTGGATGATGACAGCAGTGACGATACGGTGAAGATCGCAAGTAAATTTACAGATAAAGTATTCTCGAGGAAGATGGACATAGAGGGCATTCATAGAAATTATGCATATAGCCTTACAAAGAATAATTGGGTCCTGAGCCTCGATGCTGACGAAAGGATAAGCAAAGGGTTGGGTGGAGAGCTTGGAAATCTATTTCAAAACGCTTTAAATGATAAGGCCTACACCATTCCTATACGGACCTATATAGGAAAGAGATGGATAAGATATGGCGGCTGGTACCCTGCGCCGAAGGTGAGGCTTTTCGATAAGAGATTTTTTAAGTACGAAGAGGTGGAGGTTCACCCCAGGGTATTCATTCAAGGATCATGCGGCCACCTGAAAAATGACATAATTCACTATTCATATAGGAATTTTCACGATTTCTTCAAGAGCTTAAATAATCAAACGACTCAAGAGGCTAAAAAATGGTTTAATGAGAAGCGCAAAATAGGATTCTTAAAGATGCATAGAAAATTTATAGATAGATTTTTGAAGGCCTATCTTTTAAAACAAGGATTTCGGGATGGCTTCCTTGGGCTAATGGTGGCGTATGGGGCCGGCCTTTATCAGGTGATGAGCTACGCAAAGTACTGGGAGATGCTGCAAAATGAAAAAACTGAATGTGTCGGTAGTGATCATCGCAAAAAATGAAGAGAAGAAGATCGCTAGATGCCTCGAGAGCATAAAATGGGCAGACGAAATTATAGTAGTCGACGGGCTCAGCGCAGATAGGACTATCGACATCGCAAAATCTTTTGGCGCAAAAATAATTCAGCATAAATTCACAGGCTCGTTTGCCGATGATAGAAATTTGGGGTTGGAGAACGCTAGAAATGAATGGGTTCTCCAACTTGATGCAGACGATGTAGTTACTGAAAATTTTGTAGAAAAGCTGGATGAGGTACTATTGAAGAAAACGGATGTCGTAGTTTATAATTTCCGAAGAAAAAATTTCTTTCTCGAACACTCTATGGACCATGGCGGCTTCCATCACTACATACCCAATCTCGTCAACAAGGCTTTTGTTAAGTTTGAAGGAGTGGTCCATGAGGTCCCTGTATATAAGGGTAAGGCAGGTGTAATAGAAGCTGATATAGAACACAATCCGTTTGACTCTATTAGTCAATTCATAGAGAGGCAAAACCGCTATACAGATATAGCGGCACTAGAATTACTTAAGACAGAAGGTATCCTGTCCGAATCGAAAATAAGAAAGAGCATGATTAATAAATCGTTTAAGATATTCTGGAAATCTTATGTAAAAAAGCAGGGATATAAAGAAGGTGTGTACGGATTGTTGTTCGCGATACTTTTTTCGTTCATCAACTTTTTAAAATGGGCGAAATACTGGGAGCTCGTGGAGAATGGATAGGTGCGATATTATAATGCCAGTTTGGAATCAGCTCGAAGTGACAAAAAGGTGTGTAGACTCCATTGTAAAGAATACAAATTATCCTTACAAGCTCATCGCGATAGATAATGGAAGTGATGCCAAGACCGAAGAGTATCTAAAAGGTTTAAGGTTTAGGGCAGATTTAAATACTCTCATTATTAGAAATAAAGAAAACATTGGATTTATAAAGGCTGTCAACCAAGGGATAAGACAATCGGGCGCGCCGTACGTATGTATAATGAATAACGATACTATCGCAACGGATAACTGGCTTGAGGAGATGATTAGTGTAATGGAAACTTGCCCAGATATAGGATTATTGAATCCTTCCAGCAATACTTCGGGGCAATTTCCTGAAACCAAGGAATCTATAGATGAATATGCGTCGAAACTAAAGAGGTTTAAAGACGAAATCCAAGAGCTGTATACTTGCAGAGGTTTCTGCATGCTTGTGAGAAGATCTGTTTTGGATGCTTTGGGATTGATTGATGAGATATATCATTTTGGATATTTTGACGATACCGATTATTGCAAGAGGGCACAAGAAAAAGGATTTAGGACTGTGAGAGCGAAGGCTGCCTATGTGTATCATTTGGAAAATACTAGCTTCAAAGAGATGAAACATAACAAGACGTTATTTGAGAATAACGAAAGGATATTTTTTAAAAAATGGGGCATGCCGCTTAGATGCGCATACTTTATTGATAAGCAGTATCCGCAAGAGAAAATTGACGATCTTGCAACAACTGTCGCCAGAAATGGGCATCAAATATTGATATTTTTAAAGAAAGGGATACCGTGGCCTGTAAAATTGGATCATTTTGATATCCGAAAGATCGACTTAAGCTCGATTTTTTTTGGGACGGTTTCCATATACAAGATATTGAAGCGAAGAAAGAAAAAGAAGCTTCATATACTTTTGACCGAGAATAAATTATTCGGGAAGATATTGACCCTTATGAAGCCTTTGCATGGTGCCGATGTCATCGTTAATGCCGATAAAAAATATTTGATTGAGCTTTTAAATAAAAAATCCAAGTGTTTTTGATAAGGAAGAGATACTAATGAGCAATATGAGCTTGTCCGTAGTCATACCGGTCTATAATGAAAAGGCCACAATATTAAAGATAGTTGATAAGGTGCTTGCACTCGACATAGTCAAAGAACTGATCATCGTGGATGACAGCTCGATAGACGGCACGAGAGAATTATTGAAAAACACAAAATTTGATAATCGTGTGAAGGCTTTCTTTCACGAGAAGAATATGGGGAAAGGCGCAGCTCTCCGCACAGCATTTCAAGCGGTATCTGGCAATGTGGTCGCGATACAGGATGCGGATTTAGAATACGATCCTAATGAATTCAAGGAAATGATAAAGCCCATAGAAGAGGAACTGGCGGATGTTGTTTATGGCTCCAGATTATCAGGAGGAAAACCGCAAAGAGTGCACCTATTTTGGCATAGAGTCGGAAATGATTTTTTAACATTCATGACAAATCTGCTATACAATTCTACGCTTTCAGACATGGAGACCTGCTACAAGATGTTCAAAAAGAGCGTGATAGATGGAATAAAGATTAGGTCTAACGGATTTTCCGTTGAGCCTGAATT
The DNA here is from genome assembly GCA_023247385.1 of Candidatus Omnitrophota bacterium. Classification (GTDB taxonomy): domain Bacteria; phylum Omnitrophota; class Gorgyraeia; order 2-01-FULL-45-10; family 2-01-FULL-45-10; genus JAHFGO01. Next base: position 9,926 of record JAHFGO010000033.1, read on the forward strand.
GACCGCGAAGATTTTAAAGAATAAATCCTTAAAGATTTACGAAATGCCTATATCATATTATGGCCGAAATTATGCAGAGGGTAAAAAAATAACCTGGAAACATGGTTTTGGTGCGCTTTGGGCGCTATTAAAATATCGAGTCGTAGATTAAATGAAAGATAGGATTTTAAAATTAGCATTCACAACGTGGATAATAATATGGGCATTCTTTATTTTTAGAGAGCTTTTTATAAAAAGCCGTTTTTCTGATTATAAAATATTATTATCTAGATCGTTAGAAGGAAAGAGATCTTATGTAACTGGCGATAAGTTTTACGAATTTCTAACATTTTGTAAAAGAAATTTGCCGCAATCTGCTTTTTATGATTTAATACTTATAAAAAAAGGCGATATCGAGCTGGATAAAATAAGAGCTATTTATTATCTTTATCCAAGTTTGAAAAAAATCGATCCAGAATTCATTCTCATATACAATGAGCTAGCAGATGAGAAGATAGATCACGGGCCATTCGTCGGGTTGGAAGAGAGAGGATTTATAGGAACAAGAGAAGGTGCCGGTGGAAAGGGGGTGGCGTACTACCTAAACCCTCAAGCTGGAAAAGATGGTTCAAAATTTGTTCTCATATATAATACGCCTGACAAAAGAAAAATAGAATACGAAACATTCATTAAGTTAGACAATAATAAATATATTTTAAGAAAGAAAAAGATCTAGAATTGGAAATATTTAGACTATCCATATACCTCCTTATTATAATTTTTATAGGATTTAATATCCTTTATCTGTTATCTCCCAAAAGAAATAAGTTGTATTTTTTGGAAAAGATAGCCATATCTTATGGAATTGGATTCGGTTTCGTAAGCCTAGAGATGTTGATATTTCATTTTTTTAAATTAGAATTTAATATAAATGAGATCATTTTGCCATGGACCATACTTTTTATCCTGTCCGCATTTGTATATTTTAAAAACAGGAAAAACATTATTGTGCATGAAAAGATAGAGGCAGATACCAAGGCCCATAGGGGGTTAAAGATATTTTTAATCGCTGCAATAACATTTGAAATTTTATACGCTTTTTTCCGAGCGCTAGTAAAACCTCTCGAAGCATATGATGCAATAGCTATATACGGCATAAAGGCCAAGATATTTTATCTAGCCAAATCTATTCCCTATGATTTTTTTCGCAACCTTGCGTTAAGCTTCCCTCATGCAGATTATCCGTTGAACATCCCGTTATCAGAAACATTCGTTTATCTATTTTTGGGCAACCTGAACGACCAATTGGTTAAGGTCATATTCCCATTATATTTTGTTGCTACGTTGATCATCCTTTATTTTGGAATAAGGCGTTTCGCCAGCCAAACCTGCGCTCTTTTTTTTACATTTCTTTTAGCAAGCATACCTCAATTCAGTGCATTCGCGACAAATGGTTATCTCGATCTTCAATTAGGGTATTATTATTCTACAAGTGCATTATTTTTATTTTTGTGGTTTAAAAGCACGGAGGATCATCAGTTTCTATTGATATCAGCAGTCATGGTAGCTTTAGCTGGGTGGACAAAAAATGAAGGGCTTATGTACTGTCTTGTCAACATAGGGTTGATCTCAATTTTTTATGCTGTTGATCGCGAAATGCCAATAAAGAAAAAACTCTTCCATTTATTTAGCTATATTTCAATAATAGCGATTATCTCTCTGCCGTGGCTATGGATAAAGGGCTCGGTGCATCTTGCCAATGATGAAGTGCAATTCGCCAATTTAAACATATCTTACCTATCAAAGCAGTATTATAAAATAGTGCCGATTATATATGAATTTCAAAAGCAGACATTCGGTCCGAAAAAATGGAATATTCTTTGGTTGATTATGATATTCGTATTGGGCTTTAAGTATAAAGATATGTTCAAGAAAAATCAGCGATACATATCCATAGCTATGTCTCTTACGATATTAGGCTATGTATTGTCGTATATCATTTCACGATCAGAGATACACTATGCCTTAGGCGCTACCTGGAGTAGGTTCTTGCTTCATTTTCTGCCGATTGTAATGTATTGGCTTGCGAATATAGTAAAAGAAGACATCGAACCATGAAAGCAATATTCATAGATAGAGACGGCGTAATTAATAAAGATCCATGTGGGTGGACTAAATATAATTATGTCATAGATTGGAAAGATTTTCATCTTTTACCAGGCGCGCTTGAGGCATTGAGGTTATTGAATAAGAATGATGTCAAGGTCATTGTTGTGTCTAATCAGGCGGGTGTGAGCAAAGGTTATTTTTCAAAAGAAAAACTGGATGAGATCAATGCGAAAATGTTAGATGTGGTCAATAAAAATGGCGGTAGAATAGAAGAAGTTTTTTATTGTATTCATAAAGACGAAGATAACTGTAATTGTAGAAAGCCAAAGACGGGTTTGCTTGAGACAGCGGCAAGGAAATATAATATTAAACCTAAGAACAGCTATTTTATTGGTGATAGCGAAGCTGATGTCGTCGCAGGCAACACTATAGGATGCAAAACGATCTTTGTTTTATCTGGCAAAACATCTTTTAAAGACATGAAAAAATGGAATACTCGGCCAGATTATACTTTTGAAAATTTATTGAAAGCTACTCAATGGTTGCTGAATAAAGAAAAATTGAAATTTACAAGGTCATTACGGCAGGAAAGATGAAAATTCTCATAACTGGTGGTGCTGGTTTGGTTGGAAGCCATGCGGCTGAATATTATGCCAATAGAAAAAAAGAGGTAATTATTTTGGATAATTTGGCCCGCTCAAAACTTTTCGGATATGATAAAAGAAGCGTAGAATTCAACTGGAATTATCTAAAAAAATACAAAAATGTTAAAAGGGTTAAGGGTGATATAAGAGAAGAAAAAGATGTGCTGAAAGCGATAGGGAAGGGCATAGATCTATGTATACATGCTGCCGGCCAGCCTGGCGTGCCACTTTCATGCCGAATCCCAATAGAAGATTTCAGCATAAATGCTTTCGGCACTCTTAATGTGTTAGAATGCATAAGAAAGAAGTGTAAAGATGCTACGTTTATATATTGTTCGACTAACAAGGTATTTGGTGAAAATGTAGACAAAATAAAGCTGATAGAGAAAGAAAAACGATATATATATGATGGCGTGAAAGGCGTTAATGAGGCTATGTCGATAGATCTTACAGGACATACGCCTTATGGAGCGAGTAAATATGTGGGCGATATCTACACACAGGAATACGCCCATATCTATGGCATGAAGACAGCCGTATTCAGAATGAGCTGCATATATGGAGTGAGACAATTCGGCTTCGAAGATCAAGGCTGGGTGGCCTATTTTGTGATAGCTAACCTTTTGAAAAGGCCGATAACTATTTATGGAAATGGAAAGCAGGTACGGGATCTATTATACGTTGAAGACTTGATTGTGGCTTATGACAGATTCTTTAAGGGCAGCACTAGACATGATGTATATACGATAGGCGGCGGTCCAGAGAATACCGCATCTTTGTTAGAATTCATCGAGATGATAGAGAAAGAAACTGGTGTAAAGATGAAATACTCTTTCAGCGACTGGCGGCCATCCGATCAAAAGGTTTATATATCTGATATCTCCAGAGTATCTGAGGAACTTGGCTGGCACCCAAGAGTGAGCCCGAGCCATGGAATTAAACTTTTGTTGCAATGGGTTAAAGATAATATAGACATGTTTAAATGAAAAAAAAGATTCTGATATTATACGCAACAGCCGGGATTGGACACAAGAAAGCCGCGCTCGCAATAAAAAAAGCCTTCGATGAGCTTTCCATGCAAGATATCGAAGTAACTATAATAGATTCGCTCGATTACACCAATGGCTTTTTCAAATGGACATATTTGAAAGTCTATCTTTTGATGGTAAATAGGCTGCCTTTGCTATGGGGAATTTTATATTATCTTACCGATAATTTCTATTTTAATCTGCTCATCGCAAGATTGAGAAGGCTTAATAACTGGCTGAATTCGATCCGACTGGCAAGATATTTGGAGCAATCGAAACCGCGTGCGATAATATCAACGCATTTTTTCGCGACAGAAGTAGTGTCGGATTTAAAAAAAGCTGGCAAATTAGAATCTTGCCTCATTACGGTAGTTACGGATTACAGGCTGCACTCCTGGTGGGTTTCGGATTTTGTCGATATGTACATTGTGGGAAGTAACGATGCGCAAGACGATCTCTCAAGATGGGGCATTCCTTCATCCAAAATAAAAATACTCGGCATACCTGTCGAACCGCTATTTTCCAAGGCACAAGATAAGAAAAATATATTGAGAACAATGGGCCTGAAAGAAGATGCATTTACGACGCTTGTTATAGGCGGAGGGTTTGGTGTTGGCCCCATTGAAGAGATAATAAAGAGCATGAATAATATCTCTAGAACCATTCAGATAATAACCATCTGCGGCCATAATGAGAAGTTAGTCGAAAGATTGGAAAATTTGAAAAATACATTAGGGCCCACGGTAATTGTTAAAACCCTTGGCTTTGTAGACAATGTCTATGATTATATGTCGATTTCCGATGCCTTGATATCTAAATCTGGCGGCATAACTGTTGCCGAAAGCCTGGCTAAGGAATTGCCGATGATAATAATATCTCCAATTCTGGGTCAGGAAACCAGAAACAGCGATTTTCTGGTAAAGCATGCGGCAGCAATAAAAATAGATAAGCCGTATGATTTAAAAAGTCTTTTAGAGGACTTGATCTCGCATCCCGATAGGATCGAGAGAATGAAGGAAGCCATTAGGACAATAAAGAAGCCAATGGCCTGTTATGATATCGCAAGGTTTGCAGCTGATATCTGCAACCAAAATCCATAGATGGTACTTTTCATGGATGAGACAGATAAAGAATTAAACCAGATAAGGCAGCTAATCAAATCCTATATAGAGCTGGAGAAAGAATCCGGCATAGAAGAATATTTTTTTAAAGGGATTTCATATAAAAAAATAAGAATAGAGAGATCCCTCGAACGCTTCCTTCCAGGGCGTTCTTCCCTTACTTCGCTCGGGACTTCGCGGGACAAATTTTCGATAGAAAATTTGGAAGCAAATGATTTGAAATGTTTAGAGAAAGAGGTCTCCAATTGTACTGGCTGTGACTTGTATAAGACGAGGCGCAATCTAGTATTTGGCGCTGGTAATCCTAAGGCGACTCTGATGTTTATAGGCGAGGCGCCGGGAGAGGACGAAGATTTACAGGGGCTTCCTTTCGTAGGGAGGGCGGGACAGCTTTTAACAAAGATCATAGAAGCGATGGGGCTAAAGAGGAAAGATGTCTATATTGCGAATATATTGAAGTGTAGACCCCCGAACAACAGGATGCCGCTCCCCACAGAAGTATTAGCCTGTGAAGAGAATGTGAGAAGACAGATCGAAATGATAAAGCCGAAGGTCATCTGCACATTGGGAAAATTTGCAAGCCAAACGCTCCTTAAGATCCAAACGCCTATTACTGCATTGAGGGGAAAATTCCAGGACTATAACGGCATAAAAGTCATGCCAACTTTCCATCCGGCATATCTCTTAAGAAACCCGCAAGATAAAAGACTCGTTTGGGAAGATATGAAAAAGATACGAAAAGAACTCGAGTGATGACCGAAAAGTTTGCCGAAGTCGCCATAGCCCTGCCCATAGACAGAGTTTTTCATTATGCCATTCCAGAAAAATATTCCGATTGTATAGCAATAGGCAAAAGGGTCTTCGTGCCGTTTCAGAACCGGACTATTGTAGGTTATGTGGTTGGGTTTAGTGATGAGAGCGATGTAAAAGAGGTAAAAGATATCGGGAGCGTGATAGATGAAGAACCGATTCTTAGTGAGGAGATGCTCAAACTTACCAACTGGATTAAGGACAATTATTTCTGTACGTGGGGTGAAGCGATCGAGGCCGCTATACCGGGCGGCATAAAGAAAGGGAAAGTCGCTATAGGATCGAAGCTTAAGGATTCTCAAATCAGACTGGAGGATTTTCCTCCATCGAGTCCGCATATATTGACAGAAGAGCAAGAAAAAGCCTTAAAAATTATAATAGAAGCTGTCGAGAAAGGGGAATATAAAACTTTTCTTCTGCATGGCATAACTGCAAGCGGTAAAACAGAAGTATATCTCCAAGCTATAGGAGAAGTGTTAAAGAAAGACAGGCAGGCAATAGTTCTGGTCCCCGAGATATCTTTAACGCCGCAGACGATAGAAAGGTTCATTTCGAGGTTTGGAGATCGAGTCGCTGTTTTACATTCTAAGCTTACGCCGGCTAAACGGTTCCTAGAATGGAAGAAGATCGTGGATAATAAGGCCCAGATAGCAGTGGGCGCGCGTTCAGCAATATTTAGCCCAATGAAGAAGCTAGGGCTAATAATAGTCGATGAGGAGCATGAGACAACCTATAAACAAGATGATGTTCCAAAATATCATGCGCGAGATGTCGCTGAGGCGAGAGCCAGGCTAAATAGTTGTCCGTTGATATTAGGCAGCGCTACGCCCTCATTGGAATCTTACTACAGAGCGAAAAAAGGAGAATATAAACTTATTAAGTTGACTAAGCGTATAGAAGAAAGGCTTCTTCCAAAGGTTAAGATAGTTGATATGAGGATGGAGCTCGCCACAAGGAAAAGAGTGGCGATATTCTCTAAGGTTTTACTTGATGCGATCGATAGAACATTGAAGAGTGGGAAACAGGCAATAATATTTTTGAACAGACGCGGCTTTTCAACATTTGTAAATTGTAAGAAATGCGGCCTCGTTTTAAAATGCAAAAGGTGCGATACTGTGCTGGTCTACCATTTCGACGAAAAGAAACTCATCTGCCACTATTGTAATTATAGAACTCAAGCCCCAGATATATGCCCTAATTGCAAATATGGCTACATAAGATATTTCGGCCTTGGCACAGAGCGGGTGGAGTCTGAAATAAGCCATAATTTTTCACACGTCCATATAGCCAGAATGGATTCGGACACTACAATAAAGAGAGGTTCTCACGATAGAATATTGGGAGAGTTCAAGGCCGGCAAAGTGAGTCTCTTGGTAGGCACACAGATGATAGCCAAGGGCTTGGATTTTCCGAAAGTGACGTTGGTTGGGGTTGTCTCTGCTGATGTTACTTTGAATCTGCCCGACTTTCGGGCGAGCGAAAGGACGTTTGACCTCTTAACTCAGGTTGGCGGCAGGGCCGGCAGAGGCGAGGATGGCGGCGAGGTTATAGTTCAAACGTATGCGCCCGGCCATTACGCTATTCTCACAGCAGCAAAACATGATTATGAGAAGTTCTATGTAGAAGAGATTGCATCTAGAAAAGAATTGTTATTCCCGCCATTTATAAATTTGGTAAAAGTTACAGTGAGAGCACGCAATGAGGACTTGACTTCGAGGACCGCAGGTGAATTAACCGAAGCTATAAAGGCGGAGGATAAATCTATGAAGGTTGCAGGCCCTGCGCCAGCGCCAATCTCGCGAATGCGCGGCTATTTTAGGTATAATATATTATTGAAAGACAAAGACAGGCATGCAATGTGCGAATTATTGAAGAAGGTGCTTGGCACCTTTCGAAAACCGCATGGTGTTTTAATAGCAGTTGATGTCGATCCGATGTCGATGTGAGGCGAGAGTAAAATTTTTCGGCTTCACTAAGAGGCGTTACTTTTGTGGCCGCATTGGGCAGCTTTACCAGCGGGTGCCCTTTCGGCTAATTTTGTGGCTCGCTGCAATTGATGTATTTAAGATTTCTTCGCCCTGTACCATATGGTACAGGGCTTTA
>JAHFGO010000034.1 GCA_023247385.1 Candidatus Omnitrophota bacterium
TATTTTTTAGGCATTTGACCAGCCGTTTCCACCAATTCTCGTTCTTTTTATACCATTTTATAGTAAGCTTTAGGGCGGATCTGAAATCATGTCTCGGCTGCCAGCCTAACTTGCGCATCTTCATTATGTCCAAGGCATATCTTTTATCATGGCCGGGTCTGTCTTTAACAAATTCTATGAGGCTCTTGTTCTTGCCTAGCAATGCTAAAATAGTATGGGTGAGTTCTAGGTTCGTAATCTCACTGCCGCCTCCGATGTTGTATGTCTCGCCTGGCTTGCCTCTATGCACAACGACATCGATGGCTTCGCAATTATCTATCACGAATAGCCAGTCTCTTACATTCATCCCATCAGCATACAGAGGCAGTTTCTTATTTTGTAATGCATTGGTTATAAAAAGTGGGATGATCTTCTCTGGGTACTGATATGGTCCGAAATTATTTGAACTACGCGTTATTATCACTGGCAACTTATATGTCACAAAATACGACCGCGCGATTAAGTCGCCGGAGGCCTTGCTTGCAGAGTAAGGGCTATTGGGCTGTAAAGCGTCATCCTCTTTAAAATGCCCATCAGCAATGCTGCCGTATACTTCGTCTGTTGAAATCTGAATAAATAATTTAACGCCATTTTTATTTGCGGCCGCTAATAATGCATGGGTGCCAAATACGTTTGTCTTGACAAAGGCGGCTGAATCCTTTATCGACCTATCGACATGTGTCTCTGCGGCAAAGTTTATTAAGATATCTGTTTTTCTGGTAAGCTTGTTTACCAAATCGATATTAGCGATATCTCCTTTAATGAATTTATAATTTTTATTTTTTCCGACGTCTCTTAAATTTTCAAGATTGCCACAATAGGTGAGCTTATCAATATTAGTGACATGATAGCCATCATATTTAGTTAATATGTGTCTAATAAAATTGGAGCCTATGAAGCCGGCCCCGCCAGTGATTAATAGTCTTTTCATAAGGTTAATTAAAAGTTAAAAGTGAAAAGTGAAAAATTGAAAGTAAAAATTTAAAATTTTTAATTTAAATTTTGCATTTTGCTTTTTGAATTTTACCTTTTTCTGCATTTTTCGCTACTAGATTATTGGCCCTCAATAACGAATCGAAAGTCCCAGAATCTGTCCACCAACCGTTTAAAATGCTGTAGGTGAGCTCGCCTTTTTCTAGATACCGATTATTAACATCTGTTATCTCAAGCTCGCCTCTTTTTGACGGCCTTAAGCTTTTTATGATCTCGAAGACTTGAGTGTCATACATATGTATGCCCGTGACTGCATAATTCGACTTCGGCCTCTTGGGTTTTTCTTCTATAGAGACTATTTTGCCTTCTCTTAGCTCTGCAACACCAAACCGCGCAGGGTCTTCCACTTTCTTCAATAAGATCTTTGCGCCCTTCGGCTGTTTTCTGAATTCATCAACGGCTTTCGATATGCTCTTCTCTACTATATTGTCGCCTAAAATGACCACTATCCTATAATTATCAGCAAAATGTTTTGCAAGTCCAAGCGCTTCTGCTATTCCGCCTTCGCCCTCCTGATATGTATAGTTTATATGCTTCAGACCAAACCCTGCACCATTCCCTAAAAGCCTCAAAAATTCTCCAGCATGATTGCCGCCTGTCACAATTAATATATCCTCTATGCCTGCATCTACAAGCGTCTGAATGGGGTAGTATATCATCGGCTTACAGTATACAGGCAGTAAGTGCTTATTCGTTATTTTAGTCAAAGGATGCAGCCTCTTGCCCAGACCACCAGCTAAAATCACACCTTTCATCCTCATAGTTTATCTTCCCCAATCATATGGAATATCATTATTATAAGGATCTATCCTATATTCGTCTGGCTTTTTATGGTTGTAGGGTTTAGTAGGCGCATTTATAACTATTGCTTCTCCGTCGCTTATGCATTTAAATCCATGATAGACCAATTTCGGTATCGAAACGAGCGTCGGGTCGTCTAAACTCAAAACAAACTCATTCACCTCTTTATAAGTAGGGGATCTTTCCCTCGCATCATAAAGGGCAAGTCTCATCTTGCCGTGGACGCAGGTGAAATTATCATCCTGTTTTTTATGATAATGCCATGCCTTAACAACGCCTGGCTTTGCGGTGGTCATATAAACTTGACCAAATGATTTGAAAATATCATCGTCGGATCTCAGTATCTCCATCAGCCTGCCGCGTTCATCCGGAATAACTTTAAGTTTTTTTATTTTAACGCCCTCTATCATGCCTATCTTCTCCCGATGCCGGCATATCTAAATCCAAGTTTTTTTATTTCCGTAGGGCCGTAGATGTTCCTACTGTCTACAATGACCGGTTGCTTCATCAATTTTTTTATTTTTTTAAAATCCAGCTCCTTAAATTCATTCCATTCCGTTAATATGACCAAACAATCGCTGTCTCTGGCAACCGAATAGGCATCTTTACAGAACTCTACATCCTGTCTCAAGATTTTCCTTGCCTTGTTCATGGCCTCAGGGTCGTAGGCTTTTATTTTTGAACCTTCTTTTTGGAGAGTTGAAATTATTTCTAAGGATGGCGATTGTCTTATGTCATCCGTATTCGGCTTGAAAGACAGCCCGAGCACGCCTATCGTCTTCTTCGACAGGTTCCAGAGGAGATCTTCTATCTTTTTTACAACCAATCTCTTCTGATAATCGTTTACTTTCTGAACTTCTTTCAATATGCCGAAATCACAGCCTACCTTATCTGCAATTCTTATGAATGCAGATAGGTCTTTTGGGAAACACGAACCTCCGAAACCCGCTCCCGCATTCAAGAATTCCTTACCAATCCTCCTATCAAGACCCATGCCCTTTGCGACTTCGATGATATCTGCACCAACCTTATCGCATATATCTGCAACCGCATTTATAAAAGAAATCTTCGTGGCCAGAAACGAGTTTGATGCGTGCTTTATTATCTCTGCTGATTTTATATCTGTAACAACAACTGGAATCCTAAGTGGTTTGTATAACTCTATTAATATATCACGCGCCTTCTTTGATTTCACTCCTATGACTATCCTGTCCGGATGCATAAAATCCTCTATAGCTGAACCTTCGCGTAAAAATTCTGGATTGGAGGCTACATCAAATTTTATATTGCGCTTATTGAAAATTCTTATAGTCTGCTCAACCCATTCTCCGGTGTTTACTGGAACTGTGGACTTTTCTACGATTAGGCGATAGGCCGGCATTGAAATGGCAATCTCTCTCGAAACATGCTCTACGAAAGTAAGGTCCGCATCGCCATTATCTTTTGAAGGGGTGCCGACAGCAATGAATATCACCTCGCACTTTTTTACACCTTCTTTTATCTTTGAGCTAAAAGTAAGCCGCCCTTCTTTCATATTACGTTTAACCAATTCCTTTAACCCCGGTTCATATATCGGGATCGATCCTGATTTGAGTTTTTTGATCTTGGCTTCGTCATTGTCTATACATATGACCTTATTGCCAAGATCGGCAAAGCATGCGCCGCTTACCAACCCGACATAACCGGAGCCTATTATGCTTATGTTCACTCAAGCCTCCATATGTAAATCATAAAATTATATCATAATATAAATATAGAAGACAATCGAAAAAATAAGCCAATTCTAATATGCTCCTGTGGAACCAAAACGAGGATGGGAGTAGGTGCGTCTTACTCCGATAGGATATTCTGGGAAGGCCTTTAATTTAAAGACTAACCAAAAAGTTTGGTTTTTTAAATCCTTTATATTGTAAATGAGCTCGGCAATCCAGCAGTGAAGATCTCTGTAAATGGTATACTCTTGCTCTTCAAATGCGCCCTTTGACGTGTTCAATCTTTCATAAGCACGAATCTTCCATTTGTCGTTTATCTTGTATGTGCCATCCAGCGTAAGCAGGTGATTTGTGCCAGTCTCTACATCTTCGTATCTAAAGCTTGTGGCTATAGACCATCTGTCCTCTCCATTTGCCACCAAGTCTAAACTTGCCGTTTCCATCATAGATTTTTTTGTATTGATGGACATTTTGGATAGAATATATGCCCATGAATACGGAATCAGTTCCAGCTGAAAATCTACACTTTTAAATTTATCGCTTTTCAGGTTTACGTTGTTCTTCTCCAGCCTGAACATATAATCAGTACTGACAATCAGCGTAGCCAAATCCACAGGCTTCATCTCATCGCCCTGCATGCGTTTAGTCTGAAGCCTGTTCTCTAAAGCGAGCTTCACGCCATTTTCCGTATCTAAGGCGTCTATGGAATCAAACTGACTCAGATTATCGGGTGATATCGTAGGTTGATGTGTATAGTAGTAATTTGCTGTCGGAGTGACGATATGACGCAGGTTACGTATGTCAAGACCTAACAAGTTAGATTCGACATCATATATTCTATAGAACTTAATTGAATTATCGACGCCCCCTTTAAATATGGTCCGTATCTGATTGGTATCGCCCCATCTATTTCTGGAATAGTACGTTTCCCTGACGCCAGCGTATGGTGTTACGCTTAATGACCTGAAAAGCCTGGCCGCATACGAAAGTTGGTTATAAGCGTCAAACCTTATTATATCTAAATCCTTTTGTCCGGGATACATATTACTATTGTCAAAGGTCTTATTCAAATATACGCCGCTGGCAGAAGCGGTATAATATAAAAGCGTATCTTTTATTTTGTAATTCAGTATGTTTATCTTATATTCCGGCAATCTCTCAACAACTGTAAAGAAATTATCAAAGCGCTTTCTCATCAAAAATTCTGTCGTATAGTCGCGCTTGGTGGTTATAAAGGAAATGTAATTATCTGGTTCTCCTAACTCCTGATACTCGTTATAAAAATAATCCTTGATCACATCTCTATCGCTAAGCTTGTTGAATTCTACCGCTGCCACTGTATCCGCATCTTTGATATCCCATTTATGCCTGGCTTGATAACGATATCTAGACTTAGTATCTCCTGTTTTTTGATACGCGAGACTATCGTTCTCGTGAGTGTAATAGAATTTGAATGTTCCGTCTCCTGCTGCCTTGGTGTGGTAATAATGATTTAGGCCTTCTGCCAATCCTTTCTTAGTCCTATAATCTAATAATAAATCCCCCCGGTTGTCATCGTTGAAATAATACCTGTAGGACACAAGGGCGTAATAACCCCAATCGCTAGACTCGCCAGGAATTATTATTATATTGGTTTTCTTCTGATCTAAGGGCTGAACATAATAAGGAATGTAAAGCACGGGAACATTACCGACAAAGAATAAGATATGTTTTGCAACGACCTTGTCGTTCAGATATATTTTCACCTGTCTTGATTGAACACGATAGTGAGGCCTCTCCAAGTCGCATGTGGTAACGTATCCTCTCTCTAAATGAAACTCATCTTTATTCGCTTTTTTTTCTATCTCTTCGGACTTCCCATAGAACGGCTTTGCATTTATATAACCTTTTATGACAGTACCTTTTCTTGTATCAAAATTATAGCTTATTTTTTCTCCGGTAAAATATGCGCCTTTTTGGGTGACTTTTACATCGCCTTCTGCAACTGCCTCCCGCGTATCTAAATGCACCGTGATCTTATCGCAGGTGAGCACTACATCTTTATATATTATGGAAATATTGCCAATTCCTATAACCTCTTTCTTTTCATGAAAATACTCAACCCTGTCTCCGTTTACAACAATTGGTTCTTTTGGTGCGGGAGTTTCGGCGTAAGCTAATGAGAAATACGATAGCAGAAATAGACTGAAAACTAAAAACTGAAGATTGAAAACTTTATTATTTTTTCGGGCCATTCTGCCAATCTTTCAAAAATCTTTCTATCCCTATATCTGTTAATGGATGTTTAATTAGCGCCATTAAAACATTGTACGGGACTGTTGCTATATCTGCCCCTATCCGAGCTGCATCGAGAACATGGATAGGATTTCGTATGCTCGCCACAATAATCTGGGTCTTGAAGCCATAATTGGAGAAGATGGTCTTTATATCTTTTATCAAATCCATACCAACCTGACCTATATCATCCAGCCTTCCTATGAAGGGACTCACGTAAGTGGCGCCCGCCTTTGCTGCTAGAAGCGCCTGGTTAGACGAAAAACACAGCGTGAGATTGGTCTTAACGCCTTCTTTGGACAAGACCTTGGTGGCCTTTAAGCCTTCCGGCATAATCGGAATCTTGACTACTATATTTTTGTGAATCTTAGCTAAAGATATTGCCTCCTTTACTATATCTTCTGATTTTAAACTCACTGCCTCTGCACTTATAGGGCCGTCTACGATAGAGCATATTTGTTTTACCACGCTGATGAAATCTTTGCCCTCTCTTGCAATTAAGGTAGGATTGGTAGTTACGCCATCAATTATGCCAAGCGAATTCGCCTCTCGAATCTCGTTTATATTAGCGGTATCGATGAATATTTTCATATTTTATCCTTCATTATACTCTTTTTTATACTCGCATACAATATTTTTACCCGATCTCTTTGCCGCGTAGAGCGCCATGTCAGCTTCTTCAATCAATTCCTTCGCATCAGCAGTATCCTTTGGATAGAGAGAGATGCCTGTACTTATAGTCACCTTGAGTTTTTCATCGTATGCCATAAATATATTTTCCTCTATCTTCTTTCGTAATCTTTCAGCTGCCAATTTTGCGCCCTCCGTCTCTGTCTCAGGAAGTAAAATGATAAATTCCTCGCCACCGTATCTTGAGGCAATATCAATTTCTCTTACATTCGTCTTCATGATATGCGCTATATCCCGTAGTATGACGTCTCCTACCAAATGCCCATAGGCATCATTGCAACGTTTAAAATCATCTATGTCGATCATAAGCAGCGCGAAACTGAACTTATACCGTTTCGACCTCTGCGCTTCTTCGTGGAGCCTCTCAAAGAAATATCGTCGGACATAAAGGCCTGTGAGTGAATCCGTTATGGCCAGCCTCTCTACGGTTTCGTACAAGAGGACCTTCTTCATCTCGAGCGCAAATTGCATCGATAGTATTGCAAATCTCTCGAGGTCCTCTCTGGCAAGACTTTCAACCGCTAATATGCCAACCACATTCTTTTCACTTAAGAAGAGCGGCATGGCAGTAAATGTCCCTTCGTTCTTTGAGATATAAATCTCTTTGGGCTTTATGAGAATCTGTTTTATCAGTTCATCATAATCAGTGATAGGACCGGTGGATTTTACCTCATCTTCTTTCCACACGCTGTATATTCTGTCCAAACGTTTATCGGGACCCTCCATATTTAATATCAAAAGGTTGCATCTTTGAAATACGAAATTGTCTTTTAGAAAAGCGCTAAAAACTTTAAAGACATCATCAAGCCTTAGGCCCTCTGACATTTTTTTAGTTATCTCATAAAGGTTGACTATAGCAAGCTCTTTCAACTTGATACCATTTTCAAATCCGGCCACTTTTTCGAATTCTTCCAAAATAGTTTTTTTATTATCCTCTTTCTTCTGCAATTTTAAATCTCCTGCTTCACGATCTTTTTCTATAATATTTTTATGCATGATAAAACCCACCATAAGGCCGTTGAAAATGAGAAGGGGCAAAAAGGCATTGATTAAATCGATTTTATACGCTGAGATAAAGACTGGATATAAAATAAACCATGAGAGGGCTGCAAAAAGATATGAAAAACCCTTGTGCCAAAAAAAGGTTGCTGGCGCTATCAGTAAGAAAACTATATTGATAAATGTATAGGGAAGCGCTCCCTTCAAATATAGGATATGGAATAAGATTAAAGAGATCGGAACGTAAAGGGCGTAGATCTTTCTTAATTTACGCAAACCCTGTCCCTCCCGCCGGTCTTTGCTTTATATAGACGCTCATCTGCGATCCTTATCATTTCTTCCTCTATTAAAGCATCCTCCGGATAACTCGACAGCCCTATCGACACAGTGGTTCTAGTCTCATGTCTTCGCAGCATAAGAGGCTTATTTTTTATTACCTTTCTGATCTCTTCAGCCTCGGCAATAGCCTGTTTTTTATTCCTGCCGCATAATAAAATCACTATTTCCTCTCCGCCATATCTCGCCACCAGATCTCCTTCTATGAGCATAGAATTTATCGTCCGCGACAGATGCCTCAGCATCAAGTCCCCTGACAGATGGCCGAATCTATCGTTATAGTCTTTGAAATGATCTATATCTAGTATCAAAAGTGAAAGCTCATCCTTCTTTCTGGCCGCTCTTTTCACTTCTTCCTTAAAACGCTCAATAAAATATCTGCGCACAAAAAGGCCGGTCAGAGAATCTTTTATAGCAAGCTCTTGCGTTCTAGAGTAGAGAAGTGCATTCTGTATCGCCACTGCACCTAAATCAGCTACGATATCCAGAAGCCTTAAGTCATCCTGCACGTACATCGATTCTATTGGGCTATCTACTCTCAATATGCCGATAACCTTGTTCTCGCTGATTAGCGGCGTTGCAATCAAAGATTTAAAAATATGTTTTGATTCTTCGATTGCATTAGCTGGAAATCTAAAATCTTTTGCTACGTCTTCTATCATTAGAGTTTTCCTGTTCCTCAATACCCACCTGTCAAAGGCGTCCCCCTTCTTTGCCCTGACCTTGGAATCATCCTTGGAAGAGAAGAGCATGAGTTCCTGTTTTTCTACGTCCACTAAAAAGAGGAGCGCCCTGCCGATTTTGCCTAATATTTTTAATGCCCTATCCACTATCAGCCTATTTATCTCCTCCAGAGAAAGGACTGTGCTTAAGGATTCGCTGACCTCTTTTAGAAGCGAGTAGCGCATCAATTTTTCTTCCAGAGAATATATGCTGCTCTTCTTCTGGCTTATATCATTTGATAGAATGTTGATCTCCTCATCTAACTTTTCCAGTTTTAAAATATATGAGCTGATAAGCTCATTCTTAATTCGCCAGATGCTCCATGCTAAGAATATCGTTATAAAGAATGACAGTGTAAATATAAAATATACACTTATGCCCATCCTTAAATTGAATAGCAGAACTATTAATATGGAGAAGATGCTTATGCTAAGGCCTCCCACAATTCCAAATGCAGCCCAAGCGAATAGTATTGGGATGTTAAAACTGAATATAGTGCCAGCCATTAGAGTTAGATAAAATAGGTTATTAGAAGATACTTGCGATGATAATTTCGTCAAAACATAACCTGATAATATTAATAGGATTATAGATAGGATTCCAAGAACTGATCGCTTTGGGGAAGGCGCCATTCAATTTTTAGATGATAGTATTATCTTTATCCTTATCGAAGAAGTGAATTTTCGACATATCGAATACTAAGTCCATATCCTGATTTATCATCGGCTTATCGTGACCGCCCACTTTAGCGACTAGCGAGCTCTTGCCAGTATTTAGATATAGATAGGCCTCTGAACCCATCGGCTCGATGACTTCGCATGTAGCCTTGATCGTATTTTCCGGAGGGGCATCGGTAACGAATAATTTATCGTAAATATCTTCCGGCCTTATGCCGAATATCACCTCTTTATCAAGATGTGGTGCGATATTTTTTATCATGGCGTCTATGATTTTGACTTGAAACTTTCCTTCATTGAAATAGAATTTCCCATTCTTTTTTATTATGGTGCCTTTGATAAAATTCATTGGAGGGCTTCCTATGAAGCCAGCAACAAACCTGTTTATAGGCTTATCGTAAAGTGTGATGGGATCGGCTATCTGCTGTATGTAACCATCCTTCATGACAACGATCCTATCGCCCATAGTCATGGCTTCAGTCTGATCGTGTGTGACATATATCATTGTCGTCTGTAGTCTTATGTGCAGTTTCTTTATCTCGGTCCTCATCTGGACTCTCATCTTGGCATCGAGATTGGAAAGTGGCTCATCAAATAAGAAGACGAGCGGTTTTCTAACGATCGCCCTTCCAACAGCCACTCGCTGACGTTGACCACCGGAAAGTTCGCGCGGCTTCCTATTAAGCAATTTCTCTATGCCTAAAATTGTAGCAGCTTCCTTAACGCGTGTTTCTATCTCTTGCTTAGGATATTTTCTAAGTTTCAGCCCGAATGCCATATTGTCGTAGACGCTCATATGGGGGTACAATGCGTAGTTCTGAAAAACCATGGCGATATTTCTGTCTTTTGGCGGAACGTCGTTAACCAGCTGGTCGCCAATATATACGCTTCCGTCGGTAGCCTCCTCTAATCCTGCGATTATCCTTAAGGTCGTGGACTTCCCGCAGCCGGAAGGGCCAACTAAGACTACAAATTCCTTATTCTCGATGCCTAAATTTATATCGCGTATCGCCCAGATATTTCCCGGGAAGGCCTTTGAGATATTCTTTAAACTCACTTGTGCCATATTGCGCTATATTTTAACATAATTTAAAAAAGAAGCAATTAAAAATAACTTAGGATTTTTATGAGAGTATCTTTTAGGTTTTTTCTGTGGGTGATCATGTCTATAAGGCCATGGCTCAATAGAAATTCTGATTTCTGAAATCCTGGTGGGAGTTTTTGCCTTATCGTCTGCTCTATTACGCGAGGGCCAGTGAAACCTATCAAAGCCTTTGGCTCCGCTATAATTATATCTCCCAATGATGCAAAGCTGGCCATAATGCCGGCCATCGTTGGATTTGTCAGTATAGATATGAAAAGACACCCTGCCTTGTCATGGCGGCTTAGGGCGCTTGCAGTCTTAGCCATCTGCATGAGCGAAAACATGCCCTCGTACATCCTGGCGCCTCCGCCTGAACCGGAGACTATCACGAGCGGGTATTCAGTCTGAGCGGAATGCTCTATGGCTCTCGTTAACTTTTCTCCAACCACCGAACCCATTGAGCCCATTATGAATCTGGAATCTGTAACGCCCAAGACTATCATTTTGCCATTTATCCTTCCCTCCCCAGTGATTACCGCTTCTTTTAAATTGGTAATGTCCTGATCTTTTTCCAGCTTCTCCTTGTAAGTCTTTGGGCCCTCGAACGTAATCGGATCGAGCGACTCCATGGCCATATCCATCTCTTTAAAACTGCCCTCGTCCAAAAGAAGATTCACCCTTTCATGTGCACCTAGTGTGAAATGAAAATTGCATTTTGGACATACCCGCAAGTTTTCTTCTAACTTTTTATTATATATAAGCTCATTGCATTCCTCACAGCGGGTCCATAGATCCCCTGGAATCTCCCGTTTCTTTGCGATCTTGACTATGGTATATTTTGGTTTTCTTGGAAAAAGCGGCATGGTTTTCCTTGCAATAGCGATGTTAATTCAAAATTAAAAATGCCAAATGTAAAATTGAAATTTAAAGTTCAAAAATTTTAAATTTTGAATTTCAATTTTTAATTTTTCACTTTAAATTTTTAATTTTCAATAGCTCCTTCGCCTTGTCCACCGCCTGGCTTGCGTCTTTGGCATAGCAGTCAGCGCCAATCAAATCTGCAAAGCCTTGAGTCACTGGCGCTCCGCCAACCATCACTTTTACTCTATCTCGTATGCCAGACTTTATCAGCGCATTTATCGTATCTTTCATCGAATTCATGGATGTAGTAAGCAGTGACGACATAGCTACAATGGCTATCTCTTGTTTTTTCGCCGCCTCTACAAATTTTTCCGGAGGCACATCTATACCGAAGTCTTCGATTTCAAAACACGCACCTTTAAGCATCATGCTGACTATATTTTTCCCTATATCATGAAGGTCGCCTTTAACTGTTCCTATGATCACCTTGCCAATGGGCTTAATTCCGCATTTCACAAAATGCGGTTCCAATACCGCCATGCCAGCATGCATAGCCTTAGCTGAGATCAAAACTTCCGGGATGAATATTTCGCCGCATTTAAATTTATTGCTTATGATCTCCATCCCCGCAATCAAGCCGTCGTCCAGAATCTTTTTTATCTCGACGCTTCTGTCGAGGGCAAGTTTAGTGAATTTGGTTACATTTTCACGGTCTGCCCTCATCAACGCATCCTTGATATTCTCTAAAATCTGCTCTCTCATTTTGCTCTTTGCTCTTCCTTATGAAATTTTTCTGGTCCTGCCTGCCGGCAGGCTATCATCAAATGGCCACTTCGGCCAGGGGGCTTCGCCTAATTTTGCTATCAAGGATTTTAAAGGCTTATTTTAATTATTACGTTTATCTTATCCTTATGGTAACTATTTCGCTAATATGCTTTGGGTAGTAGCTAATTGTTAGCAAAATTTTACGGCTCAACCCCCATGGCCTCGTGGTCATTCAACTATTTAGTAGTGGGCAGCTACCAGCGGGATGCCCTTGAGGCGTAAAATTTTGTGAGCGAGCGTCACAATTGAATGAAGTCCCCGCCGCTTTGCTTCGCAAAGCGAAGCAGCGGGGACGGCAAATATTGTTCATACCAATTGCAGCGAGCCACAAAATTAGCCGAAAGGGCACCCGCTGGTAAAGCTGCCCAATGCGGCCACAAAAGTAAACGCCTCTATGCTTAAAGCCGAAAAATTTTCCGGTGCCGCGAGGCACAAGGCCGAGAGGGGAACCGTCCGCTACCTCATCCATTTATCATACCACATTTCGAACATGAATAGGGCCCAAATCTCTTTTCGACGATCAACCTTATTTGTGACAAATTCCTGTAATAAATTACTTATATATGCATAATCGAAGATCCCTTCCCCGTCTACTTTTTTCTTTTCGAATGCACTAAAAAGGAGTGGCCGCAGGTCAGTCTTAAGCCATTTTGCAACCGGGACCGCAAATCCCTGTTTACGCTTTTTAAGCGTCTGGCGAGGTAGCCTATCCATTAATGCATCTTTCAGTATCCATTTGGTTTTAAAATTTCGTAGTTTAAAATAGGAAGGGATGCCCGTAGCAAAATCTGTAAATTCAGTATCTAAAAATGGTGCTCTTACCTCAAGAGAGTTTGCCATACTCGCCCGATCAACCTTAGCCAAGATATCATCCGTCATATACGTCTTTATATAAATATACATCGCCCTGTCTAATGAATCGAGCTTTTTTACATTTTGAAAAAATTTATCAGTCACATTATAAATATCGAATGGATCATAATTCAAGCCTTTATTTGGCAGGAATAACTTTTTTTGATCCTCTGGAGTAAAAGAGCCTACCCACACCTGGTGGCGTATCTCTTCTGGATAATTCAGACCCCTCAAAAATCTCAGTGTCTTAAAATTCAAACTCATGTAATCGTATGATGTCTGTGCAATCTTGGCCAATATCTTCAAAGGAGTTTTTTTAATGATATCGGGTAAAAAATCAAAATATCTGACAAGCTCATGAGCCAGAAAAGATGGATATCCTAAAAAGAGCTCATCTCCGCCATCGCCGCCCAAGGTGACTTTTACATGCTGCCGCGCAAATCTTGATACGAGATACGTAGGTATTATTGACGAGTCGGCGAATGGTTCATCCAATAAATCTAATATGTCCGGCAACACGTCCAACATAGTGTTAGGACTTAAAATTTTCTCGTGATGATCCGTCCCAAAATAGTCTGCGATTATTCGGGCGTCACTAGATTCGTCAAAAGATTCTTCGCGAAATCCTATAGAAAATGTCTTTATATCTTTTGGATCCATAAGTTCTGCCATCATGGAAACGACGCTTGATGAGTCTATGCCTCCGCTTAAAAATACACCTAACGGCACGTCACTTATAAGCCGTTTTCTCACGGACTCCTTCAGAAGCTTGAGCAATTGTGCCTCAGCATCTTTTAAGTCGAAATTAATTTTATGCTCAAAACTTAAATCCCAATACCGCTTAACTCTGTATTCCATATCTTTAAGTGAAAGCATTGAACCCGCTTCTAACTTGTATATATTTTTAAAGATGGAATATGGGGATGGAACATACTCATAGGAAAGATATTTACTTAAAGCGTTAATGTCGATCTCTCTTCTAACAGACGGATGTTTAAGTATGGCCTTCGGTTCAGAACCAAATATGAATTGATTATCGAATAATGCATAATAGAGCGGTTTTTTCCCGAATCTATCTCGTGCCAAAAAAAGGCTATCGTCCTTAGAATCCCAAATAGCAAAGGCAAACATACCATTGAAATGCTCAAGACAATCCTTACCATACTCTTCATACGCGTGGATAATGACTTCTGTATCAGAGTGCGTTCTAAATATGTGGTTTTTTTTCTCCAAAATCGTTTTTAACTCTTGGAAATTGTAAATCTCGCCATTATAAACTATGACTATTGAACCGTCTTCGTTGAACATAGGCTGATGGCCAGTTGCTAAATCTATAATGGAAAGCCTTCTATGGCCTAGAGCGATATTCTCCTTTAAATAGAGCCCTTCGTCATCTGGTCCGCGCCGAATGAGCGTATCCATCATGCCTTCTAGAATAATCGCTGATGGTCGTTTTGCCTTATCTAAATGTATATAGCCGCAGATACCGCACATAAATTTAAATTTTAATGTTTATTTACTACAAGGCCGGAGAGCGGTTTCGGATAAAAATATGTTGCCTTTCTGGGCATCCGCTCGCCAAGCTTTGCTATTTGCTTTACTTGCGTTACTTTAGTAGGATTTAAGAAGAAGGCCATCCTGTATTTGCCATTATCTACTGCAGAGGCCGCATCTTTTGGGTTATTAAAAAACTCTATATTGTCATCGTCATCGCGGATCTTCAGTAAATGTTGAAAGATAAAAAAATGCAATATCGAGACATCGAGCCTCTTCCACTGCCTGGAGCTGTCTTTTATCACCCTGTCTGAATGCCTAGGGGTTTTAAGTCTTAAGATATAGAATGCGCCTTTGCCGAGGTACATGCCGAATCTGTGCGACTTGACATAACCATGTAATTTAGAGATTAACGGGCCAGGTCCAGAGACTTTCTCTATGTAAAAGAATTTTTTTAGCCTTTCTATGACATCGTTATTTTTCAGCGCATCGGCATCTTTAATTAGCCGATGCGCCGGTAAGATTGTCAGTATTTGACTTTCAGATTCTACAAAATATGCCATTATATATCCACTAGACTGCTTTAACCTATCCGGCACATTTTCACGCTGTATTTCGCGAGCGTATGTGCACGCTACTTCATAGCGGTGATGACCGTCCGCTATGAATATATCTTTACTCACCATGATCTCTTCTATCCTTTTTATGGCTCGTTTATCATCCAGCCTCCATACCCTATGTTTTACGTTATCAAAATCAATATCTATGAAAGGTTTATTACGTGAAGCGATACTTTTTAATATTTGTAAAATCTTATGCTTTTTGTCATCATACAGAACAAAGATGGGGCTCAAGTTTGCCCTCACAGCTCGCATAAGCTCCAATCTATCCAATTTGGGAGCCTGAAGGGTATTCTCATGAGCCAACACCCGATTGTCTCCTTCTCTCATATCTATTGCCATAAGGGCTATAAAACCTATTCTCTCTATAATATTGCTATTCGTTTTATATATTTGGGAATATACGTACATGGATTCTCTATTGTCCTCGACCATAATGCGCTTCTTTAACCAGGAAGAGAAAAATTTTTTTGCGCGGGTATAACGACTATCATTTTTATCGTCATTTTTTCGTATCTTGCCGAGTATAAGCCTGACGACATTATATGGGCTAGAGCGATAAAGTTTCTCTTGCATCGCATGTGAAATTACATCGTAAGGTGGCGCGATAACAGCGGATAGGGTTTTTATTTTGCGGACATTATAAATTATGCCTTTAAAAGGCTGTGTCTCTGGCAATTTTTTTTCTCTACTTTTACCCAGGAACACACCTGTGTTCAATCCTATGATGAAATCCGCAAAAAAATCAAAAACGTCTGGCTGCCTATTTAGGAATGAATTTTTGGTGCCATTCATCTATAGCTACATAACTGGAAGCTATACTAGCCATTTTTCTTCTTATCTAAAGGGCAGGTCTTACAGGCACCGGTAGACTCAGATGAACACGGCTTATTTTCTTTTGTGTTAGTCTTATTCTTATAATCGGTTTGATAAAATCCGGCGCCTTTAAATATTATGCCGCCGCCCAAGCCTATCAGGCGCTGTACCCTCCCTCCACAGGTGGGGCAATTCGTTATTGGCTTATCCGTCATATTTTGAAATTTCTCAAATCGTTTTGCGCATTTCTCACATTCGTATTCATAAGTCGGCATATTTCTCGCCTCTTTTATTGAAAGAGTTTCCTCATCTTCTCGAAAAACGTTTTGGACAATGGCCCTGCATCTCTTTCGGAAAGTTTTGCGAATTCTTTCAGCAGTCTCTTTTGTTCCTGCGATAACTCGCTTGGGACATCAATCTGAACTTTAACTAATTGGTCCCCCCTGCCATAATCTTGTAGATGCGCTATTCCTTTTCCTCTAAGCCTAAACACCTTTCCGCTCTGCGTGCCAGCGGGCACCTTCATCATTATCTTCCCTTCGAGGGTAGGAACTTCTATCTCGTCTCCGAAGACAGCAGTGGTAAAAGTTATCGGCACTTCGCAGAAAATATCAAAATTGTGCCTCTCAAAAATTTCATGCGGCCGTACATATATCAGAATATATAGGTCGCCTCGTCTCCCGCCCTTTTCTCCGGCCTCGCCCTCGCCGTGAATCCTCAGCCTTGACCCGGAATCAACGCCTGCAGGCATCTTGACCTTTATGTTTCTTTTGGTCTTAACCCGGCCTCTGCCATTACAGTACGGGCAGTATGCTTTTGTTATAGTGCCTTCTCCACCGCATTTATCACAGGTTCTGACTATATTAAAAAATCCGCTTGATGAACTAACCTGGCCGTGACCGCCGCAGGTGGGACAACGTTCTTGTTTTGAACCTCGCTTAGCTCCTGTCCCGCTGCACTCTTCGCATGTTTCGTACCTCGGTATCGATATTGTCTTCTCCACTCCGAATGCTGCCTCTTTGAAATCTATCTCGAGCTGATATTCTAAGTCGGCTCCCCTTCTTGGCCCACGGCGTCTTTGGGCGGCTGCGCCGAATGTCTCCCCAAATATATCTTCGCCAAACCCGAAGCCTCTGAAGAGGTCGCTTAGATCAAATCCGCCGAATATATCCTTGAGGTCGTCGAAATGATGAAAGTCCTGCCAACTGAACCCGCCTTGCCTGAAAGCGCCTTCAACACCGGAGTGGCCGAATTGATCGTAGTTTGACCTCTTCTGCGGATCAATCAGTACCTCATACGCCTCTGATATCTCTTTAAACCTCTCCTCGGCCTCTTTCTTCCTATCGGCAGAAACTCTGTCTGGATGGTATTTTAGCGCTAGATTTCTGTAAGCCTTTTTTATTTCATCGCTCGTTGCATTTTTATTTAGACCTAGAACTTCGTAATAATCGCTTTTGGTCATTTAAATTTATTTTTTCTTATCGTCATCATCTTCGGCAGTATATTCAGCATCAATGATGTCCTCATCCTTTTTGCCAGTTGTCTCTTTCTCAGTTTCAGGCTCTTCTTTAGGATGGCTGGAGGCGCCGGGCCCCTTTGGGCCGCTGGAACTCTTTTTGTAAATCTCTTCGGCTAATTTGTGAGATGCCTTTGTGAGTTCTTCCATGCCCCTCTTGATAGACTCGACATTCTTATCTTTCACGGCCTGCTTGAGTTCATTCATCCTGGCCTCTATATCCGCCCTCTCATTCTGACTCACCTTATCCCCGAACTCCTTAAGTGATTTTTCGGTTGCATACACAAGCGTGTCCGCTTGATTAATCAATTCAACCTGTTCCTTCCTCTTATCATCCTCTTGCGCAAATTTTTCTGCCTCTTTGA
>JAHFGO010000145.1 GCA_023247385.1 Candidatus Omnitrophota bacterium
GCCTTTGCCAGTCTGAAGAGTCCATTCTTTTTCGCTCGTAAGAAAAAGGAGCGTAAAAGGCACGATCGGCATAGCATAAGTATTACCTTTAGAATATACGGTATCAATAAGCACTCCTTCAACACTGCCAGAACCAGGATTGCATATGCATAAGAGAATCTTTGAAATTTTCTTTTCTATAGCTAACCAATTCACAACCGTAGCTGCAGAAACTTCACCAATATACACTTCTCCCTGTTTTGTACTGCCTTCTGCGCCCAAGAAAGGGCCTTCGTATTTAAAACCACTCCTGAATTCAGGAACGGTAATAAGTGTGGCTTTTACTTCTCGGACAAAAACAGCGGAATTAGGTGTGGTTCTAATAATAGAATACATCTGATCAATACTCTGCTGAGGCTCTAATTCAAAAATAGGAAGCGGAGACGTGGTTAATAATATAGGCGAGCTGGCGGCGGCATCAGGATAACCGCCCTCGTTAGCTGAGATAGGATTAAGTCTGTTTGATCCAGTATAGTTTTCTTCAACCCAGCTTAAGAATGTAGGATCAGATTTATATCCTCTTCGTAACAGATCAACGAATCTGTTTACAAATTCATCCGCACAGTATGGGAAATCGATAGCTCGTATTTCGGCTTGCAGCTTTCTTAATGCCTGATTTTGATCTTGAACTTCTTCAACTTTGTATTTATCTGATCCATCGCGTGTCTTAAGGGCGTTAATGATTCCATACACTTCCAGGACGTGATTTGGGTCCATCGTACGTCTGGCGTCGAAATGTTGCATTTTAATTATGAACTTAGCAATTCCTATTGCTTTTAACCGCTGGCTTAAAATCGCAACTTCTTTATAATTTTCTTCTTGCAGGAGTACGCTGACGGCTATTCGAACAGCTGAGGATCTTTCCTGCCGTAATTGAACCAAGTGCATAATGTTTGCTAAAACCTTTTCAAAGTCATCTGGATGCCCGCCTTTGAGGGTTTGATAAGTTTCGCTTGTCCCGGCATCGAGACTAATATTGATGAAGTCAGCCATCATTAACGCCTCTGCGACACCCTCTTTATCTAAATGAACTCCATTTGTAATTAACTGCCATGGCATATTAAAGCCATTTATTCTATTGAAGAACTCAACAATATTCGGGTGTAATAAAGGTTCACCGATGATGCCACTAACTCTTATATAGGTTTTATTGTTTAAAGCATAAATAGCGTCAACTGTCTTTAAAAGATGTTCTCGGGCCATCATAACTTGAGGAGCCGGAACATCTCTTAACTCACCGCGGCAGAACGTGCAATTGAGATTGCATGGTTCGGCCGGATGGATCTCAATATGGCTTGGAGCTAAAAGTACATCTTCGCCTTGGGCAATCTTCTTAATATCTTCCCATTTATCTTGGATAAGGGCTAAATATTTCGGACCTCGATCGGGACTGCTTGTAATAATGGAATAGTGGTGTAAGAATTCTTTGGTATTATCTCCCTCCACCGGCGAGCTGGCAGGGCCCTGTCCTTCTCGAAGCAGTTTCTCCATTGTTGCGAGAAGTTGTTTTAATCGCTTAAGGTCTGTTATAAGATAAATAGAATTTATGTTAGCTCTGTCCTGCTCGTTCAAGGTGCCAGGAACGGAATTGTTCGCGGATTTTAATGCCTTTGCAAGAGGCAAAGCTTTATTGATAAGCGCTTGATACATCCCTTGTTTTCTTTCCGACATCGCGCCTATTTCCACCAAGACGCTTAGGTGTAGGTGATTGGCCAGATGTGCAAGCAGAAACTTGTAATCTGTGGGCTTCTCTTGAGAAAAAGCTCCTTCTGGCAAAGGACTCTTTTCACGCTGACACTTATCAATTTCCTGTGCGCGTGCAATATAACGGTCTATCTCAGAAAATTTTCTCTGTCTACCAGGTGACCTCTTAGGCTGTCGAGGGAAAATAACATATTTTTTATCGTGCTCATCAATTCTGGCCTCAACTTCTGTGGTTTGTTGAAGGACATCGGCTAACAAACGCAGTTTTTTGATAGAGGAAGTTAATGTAGACAAAAATGCTCTCTGATGTCCTTCTTTCGTAATCAAGCCAGGCTCTTCCTGCAATAACTCTGCACTTTGTATAACGCCACTAAGAATAGCGCGCAGACTATACGTAATATTAGGCTCTTTATCTTTGTCAATAGCCATCTGGAGGCTGCGCTGCAGGAAGAGATGGAGACTGTTTGTATTTAAAGCTATGATGCGTTGGCCTTCTTGCATTATTCTTTCCATTAAATTCTCTTCATCGTTATAACAAACCTCATTGTAAAGGCGGCCTAAGTTATCTGCGCCTTGTCTAAGTGCCCCAGCAAGGTTTCCGGCGTCTGCCAAGATTTTAGCCCTATCTTCAGGATTGAGGCCCTGGCCTCGAACTATGGGGTTTGAACTATTTGTTGCTGAATACCCTAAAGGAATAAGGCCATACTCGGAGAGAATACGCAGGGCCTCCTGCCTCTTCTTAAGTCCGACATATGGGAGTTTCAAGAGAGACGCGATGGAATGCTTCTCAAGCCAACTCCGCAGAGCCCCAATAGTAGAAAGTCCCTGCTCCTGCCATGCGTTCTCTA